>JAKSCF010000484.1 GCA_022360735.1 Clostridia bacterium | reverse complement strand
TTGATGAAAAATAAGAAGAAAAAAACAGATGCTAAGGAAGAAACCATCCATATCAAAGAAGAGGCAATGGATACTAAAGAAGAAACAGACGTATAAACCTATATTTTGTTTTATCGTTATCTGAATACGATTCTAACCAAGCACAGGAAGTATATTGAAGAAGATATTTGCTGTGCTTTTTTGTGCTTAGTATTTAGGTTAAGTAAAAACGAAGAAAAGTAAAATGGAGTGAAATGAATATAAGAGAACAAAAGATATCAAAATGAGACAAAAAAAGCTAAAAAACGGATAGCTATTTTCTTTACTTTTAATAAATGCCGTGATATCATAATAAAAAATATACAAAATGAGAATTTCTCAAATTGAGACAAGAGTGGTGGTTTAAAATGGATGTAAATATTTGTAAGCAGTATATTGAAATTTTGAAAGAAGAGCTTGTTCCGGCATTAGGCTGTACAGAGCCTATTTCCATTGCATATGGTGCAAGTAAAAGTGTTCAGGTATTAGGCGAGTTTCCTAAGAAAATTATTGTCCATTCCAGTGGGAATATTATTAAAAATGCCAAAGGTGTTATTGTTCCCAATACAGGAAGTTTGAAGGGAATAAAAGCCAGCGCAATTATCGGAGCCGTAGGTGGAGATGCCGATAGAGAGTTAGAGGTTTTGTCAGGCATTACTCCGGAACATATTGATACCACAAAAAAATTGCTAGAAGAAAATTTCTGTGAAGTTAAGGTGTTAGAAACAAAAGCATCACTTCATTTTATAGTAGAAGTCTTTGGCGAAAAGGATAAGGCAAGTGTGGAAATTATCCATACCCATACCAATGTGGTTAAAGTGATGAAGAATGATGAAATCGTTGAAAGCAATGACTATAATGACAATGATTTTAATAATCCACTCACAGATAGAAGTATATTAAACATTAAAGATATACTTCAATTTTCAAACACTATAGATATTAAAAGCGTACAACCCTATATTCAGCGTCAACTTGAATTCAATAAAGCCATTGCAGAAGAGGGTTTAAAGAATGATTATGGTATTAATATTGGAAGAATGCTGCAAAATAGATTAGGAGATTTTGATAACCTGATTAAAGGTTATACCGCAGCAGGTTCAGATGCAAGAATGGGTGGCAGTGCCATGCCTGTAGTAACCAATTCCGGCAGTGGAAATCAAGGGATTACTATTTCAAATTCTGTTTATATGTTTGCAAAATTAAAAGGTTATAATGAAGAAAAATTGTATAGAGCTTTGATTTTAGCCAACTTAGTTGCGATACACATAAAAACCGGTATTAGTAGATTATCAAGTTTTTGTGGTGCTGTTGTGGCAGGATGCGGAGCAGCAGCAGCATTTACTTATATGGAAGATGGCAGTTTAGAAAGTATTGAAATGACCATAAAGAATATTATTTCCAATGCATCAGGTATTATTTGCGACGGTGCAAAAGAATCTTGTCCTGCTAAGATTGCCACAAGTATTGATGCAGCATTACAAGCCCATTATTTGGCCATGGATGATAAAGTAGTGGGTCATGGATGCGGTATTATTGATCATGACACGGAAAGTACTATCCATAATGTAGGGATTGTTGGACGAGAAGGGATGAGAGAGACCGATGCTGTGATATTGGACATCATGTCTAAAATCTAAATAGTTTTGCTCAAACGCTTTAGGCGGTATAAGCTGCCTAGTGTTGAGATATAAAATCAAAAAAAATAGGAGGGATAGAACATGAGAAAAATTGCAGCTATTTTAATGGTCATAATGATGATTACTGTTATGGTTGGATGTGGCGGCGGAGAGGCTGAAACTGTTAAAATTGCAGTAGTTGGACCACAAACCGGTGACTATGCTGAATACGGTAAAGGCTTTAAAGAAGCTGTTGAATTAATGGCGAAGCAATGGAATGAGAACGGAGGCGTTCTAGGAAAACAAATCGAGGTTGTTGCTTTTGATGATAAGAATGACCCAAAAGAGGCTGCTATCATTGCAGAAAAAATAGCTTCAGACGAAAACATTATGGCTGTTGTTGGACATTTTGCCAGCGGGGTCTGTATGGCAGCATCACCTACCTATCAAGGGGCAGGTATTGTAGAAATTTCACCATCTGCATCTCATCCGGACTATACCAGTGAAGGAGATTATATCTTCAGAAACAATACTGTAATCTCTGTTGAAGCAGGTGTAAGTGTAGAAATGGCGGTTGAGAATTTGAGTGGTAAAAACATTGGTCTTGCTGTACTGAACAATGACTGGGGTAAAGCGACTCAAAAAGCTGTTAATGAACATATTG
>JAKSCF010000721.1 GCA_022360735.1 Clostridia bacterium | reverse complement strand
TCTTTATTTTTTTCTTTATAATTAATGATATTGCCTCTTCTATCAAATTCTAATTCACAACATTCCTGCAATGAAGCTTTAAGCTTACATCTGGCACGCTGTACCCTGGATTTTGCTCCCGATAAAGAAAGCCCTGTCTTCTCGCTTAATTCTTTTTGAGTTATATGGCGATATTCAGTCAATAGGATTGCTTCTTTGTATTTTTCGGGTAGCCGATTAATCATTACTTTTAAACACTGAGCAATTTCTCTGTTAAATGTCATATCTTCGTCCATTTCAGCAATCATATTGTCAGAATACTCTTGCTTTCGTAAAATAATATGGCTTCTTCTGTGATAGTCAGCAATTTCATTACGCGCAATGCTATATATCCATGCACGCATTTTATTACCATCTTTTAATCTTTCTATATGGTTATAAATTTTTATAAAGACTTCCTGAGATATGTCTTCAGCATCTTGTTCATTGGGTATTCTTTTTTTTATAAATTGATTAAGAGGTATGCTGAATTCGTCCCAGATGTGTTTTATATTATCTGCCAACTTATGACTCACCCACTTTATTTTTATTATTGATTACAATCTAAGTTCCAATAGAATCCATATTTATCAATAACAGAGCCAAATTTAGAACCCCAGAATTGATCCTCCAGGGGCATAAGTATTTGCCCTTCTTCAGCCAATGCATCATAAATGTGCTGCTGCTCTTGTTGGTTATCAAATTCAAGGGTTAGTGAAACATTGTTTCCAAATTTAACAGGTTGATGTGTTCCAGCGTCAGAAAAAAATAGAGTATTTCCACTAAAATCAAGTTGTGCATGAAGGATTTTCTCTTCATCTTCTTCTGCTACCGGCATTCCTTTTGCATCTTTATAGCGCTGTAAAAAGGTTATTTCTCCCTTAAGTATTTCTTTGTAAAAATTTAAGGCTTCTTCACAATTACCATCTAACATTAAATATGAGATTATTTTCATTTGTAAACCCTCCTTTTGATATTATATTTACCCATCAAAATAATATCCAACCAAAAAAATAAATATCAATATAATTATTAAAAATCATCTATGATAAATTTAACAATATCTTTGCTATAGCAATAATCTTCCGCTTCTCTTCTTGGATTCACTGAAATAAGCGGAATTTCTCGTTCATATAAAGAACCATGCGTTCTGGTATTCACCAATAGTTCTTCTGATTCTAATTCAGCAAACGCAATCTCCTTCTTTGCAAAAACCACTAGATCGCCAATACCTTTGTCGGCTAAACCAAAACTCTTCATGGCTTCTTCCTTAGTATAGATTGCATCCACATAGTCACTGCTGTCTAAAAAGCTTTTGATATTCAATAGTTGATCTTCATTCAAAACGTGAACATATACCGAGCCGCCTTCTTGATATCTGTGATTCTCCAAATAACGATCCTTGATAGGCATTAGGCAATAGGTATTAAACGATTCTTTATCCAGTTTTTTTTGCAAATCAATTAATCTTGATTTATCATTCATGCCATGATCGGCAGTAATATAGATTTCTCGAGCCGGATCTAGATCATAGATTCTACCAATCCATTCATCGATCTTGTTCATGACACCAAGGGCCTCATCCGTTTGTGGACCATAATTATGCATCATATAGTCATTGGTTGTACAATAAACCAAATCCGGATTCTCTTTATCAATCAACCGGCAGCAAGCCTTAAAAATCCACTCATTGGTTTCCAATGTTGAAACTTCTGGCGGGCTTTCCATTTCCAGATTTTTGAGCCATCCTTCATTTGGGTTCTGCATGTTGATCCCAATTTCCACACTTTCACCAAATACTTTAAGTACCTTTCCTTTAACCGTAAGCAGTGCTGTTGATAAGCCTTGTTCTTTGTATACTTGAAAGATTGTTTTTCCCTTCATATGGTGAGAGGCTTCAATAAACCCTTCTTCCTTTGTTTCACGATTGTAAAAGTAATTGCCGACTACTTTATGGTATTCAGGGTACTGACCGGACATAATAGAGGCATGATTAATATTTGTAATAGTAGGAACACCCGCTAATATTTTAGAATAAAAGCCATCCTTTCCCATTCTCATTATATTCGGTGTATTTTCCTCTGTAATGTATTCCGAAGAACACCCATCTATTACAATAATAAGTGTTTTATTCATTTCTTCTCTTTCCTTTCCTGACTCACTTAAGTGTTTTTCTTTATATTTTATGATGACATAAATCTCATATATTCTTATATAATTTTTGACCGTATTCTTGATGAAATGTAGTCAATGGATGCTACCGTTAAAATAATTACGATGATAATGGTTGATACATCATGATATCTAAATAACCGCATTGCAACCGTCAACTCAAAACCAAGGCCGCCGGCACCAACCATTCCAAGTACAAATGCATGTCGTACATTTGATTCTAAGCGATATAGACTATAAGTAATTACCTCGGGTAATATTTGTGGAACAATTGCCCATCTTATGGTTCTAAAAACACGAGATCCTGTTGATTCCAGAGCTTCTCTAGGACCAGGATCAATATTTTCAATGGCTTCTGCATAAAGCTTACCAAGCTCACCGCATGAATATACGGTGAGAGCTAAAACACCTGGAAAAGCCCCAAGTCCCACAGCAGAAACAAAGATAAGTGCCCAAATCATGTCCGGTAAGGAACGCAAAACGCTTAAAATTATTCTTGCAATACCATAGATGAATCGATTGGAGCCGAAAAGATTCTTTGCAGCTCCAATAGCAAGAAACAAACTTATCAATACTGCAAGAAATGTTCCCCAAAAGGCAACCTCTACTGTCGTTACAATAGGTTTCCAAAGACTAGGTAAAATACTAAGGTCTGGGGGAAACATTTTTCCAACAAAATTCAGAAGGCTGGGTATCCCTGTCCAAAATCTTCCCGGGCTTATATCCAGATCATTGGAGCTGTACCACAAAAATATAACAACTATAGCTGTGACTAGAATATTATGAGTCCAACAAGACTTTTTTCCTTGAGATTTCATGTCTCCCCTCCTTTTCTTGATGGTTGACCAATTTGCCTTTCTCAGACGAATTGTAAATACTTGCGATATCGGCGTCTGTCAATTCCGATGCCGTTTTATCAATTGTCAATTTACCGTCTAATAAGGCAATAATTCTTTCACCATATTCTTTGGCTAATTCAATTTGATGTAAACTGATGACAACGGTTATGCTGTCTTTTTCAACAATTTTTTTAAGCAGCTCTAAGATTTCGCCGGAGGTCACGGGATCAAGGCTTGCTACCGGTTCGTCTGCTAGAATGATATCCGGCTCCTGTGCAAGCGCTCTAGCTATTCCAACCCTCTGCTTTTGACCACCGCTAAGCTGGTCGACCCTTTGGTCTGCAAAGTCTTTTAGCCCAACTTTATCTAAAAGTGCGAGGGCTTTTTGTCTTTCTTGATCTGATACAATCCCTAACATGGCTCTGAAAAAAGGCATTTCCGGCAGCATGCCGCATACTACGTTCTCTAAAGCAGTCAATCGATTGACCAAATTGTAGTGTTGAAAAATCATACCTGTTTTTCTACGGATTTTTCGAAGAACGGTCTTGTTTTTTTCTAGTTTTTCACCATTAACTGTAATGGTTCCTTCATAATGATGAACCAAGCCATTGATACATCTTAGTAACGTGGATTTACCCATGCCGCTTCTACCCAAAATAATGCAAAATTCCGATTTATTAATGGTTAAGTTAACGCCTCTCAGTACAGAATCTTCCGGATTCTTATAGGTCTGATAGACGTTATTGAATTCAATAGCAATTGCACTTTTTATCATAATTCTGGTGTTAACCCCGCAATTTCATAAGCATTCCTAACTAAATCATAGGCATTATCGTTAACTTCACTAAAGCTCTCAAAACCGGTTTCTTCAAGACTTGCCTTAAGTTTTATTGAGTTATACAAGAAAGCCTGTTTAAGTTTTTCTTTTATTTCTTCCGATAAATCCGTTCTATAAGTAATGGGGTCAGCGGGAATTTCTACAGATTCGAAAACAATTTGTATTTCATCTTCTTCAACCAGCCCTTTTCCGATAAATCCGGGAAGTTTTCTTGAGGAAATGACAGCAACATCTACTTGACCATTTGCAACTGCTAATAGACAGGCATCATGACTTCCTGAATAAATAACTTGTTTAAAATATTCTTCCGGGTTATAGCCTTCTTGGACGAGAGAATATCTGCCAAAGATATGCCCTGATGTTGATGCAGGGTCCGTGAATGTAATGGTTCTGTCAGCCATATCTTCAAGACTATTAATACCGGAATCTTTTCTTGTTATAAAGCTGCTTTTGTATGCCAGTGTTCCTTTTGCCTGCACTGCTGAAGCGAAAGCCTCTACGCCGCTATCAACAACTTCCGTTGCAAGCACATACTCTGAAGGTCCGAACCAAGCAACATCAAGATGACCTGAGTTAAGGGCCTCAATAACAGCAGTGTAATCCGCACCGACATAAGGTTCTACTTCAAGCCCTGTCGCCTCACTCAAGTAGTCAACAAACTTCTGGTACTTTTTTAAAACTGCTGCTGAGTCTTCATCCGGAGCAAGTCCAAGACGAATTTTTGTCATGTTTTCAGTGCCGACCTCTGTTTCAGTTTGCCCACATCCGGTTACATTGATCAACAAGCAAAAAATCAGAATCATTAATTTTACCAATAAGTTTCCTTTGTACATTTTATACCTCCATAAATCTATTAGTT
>JAKSCF010000658.1 GCA_022360735.1 Clostridia bacterium | reverse complement strand
TTGATAAGGCGGTAAATATATATCATGAGTATATGAAGGAAGAAAACGAAGATAAATGTATGGAATATAAAATAGTAAGCAAGAGTGATGATGAAGTGTTTAAAGCTGTTGCTATATTGATGGAAGGAGTTCCGGTACATAACTTAATGTCGCTAGAGAAAAGTAAAAGAGATATGATCATTGTAAAGGCAAAAAAAATTGAAGGACTGACTCAAAGGCAGCTTGCAAGGATTTTAGGTATATCTCCTAATTTAGTTTTTAAAGCAAAAAGAAAGAAGCAAACGAACCGTCCCTGTGCTTCTTTTGGATGGAAGAAGAAAACTATTTGAATTATATCAAAATAGAGTGATGAAAAGAAGAAGATTTTATTATATAATACTTAATATGTTAATTAACAATCTTTAGGAGGTAACTTTAATGAATAATGCATCTATATACAAAATGGATAAGGGCAATTACGGACTCATTTTAAGGTCTTTTGATATAGAAAAGTGTACTCTAGCGATTAAATCAGTGCTATTTAATCATTCTCCGGGAGATGTATACGTAGATTCTGTCATAAGCCCTAAAACTGCTTTTGTATGGAACAATGAGCACAACTTTTTTGTTTTAGGCGACTTAGATAATAAAGAGTATAATGAACAACTAAGCAAGGTTATACATGAAGATATTATTAAGAAGGTAAAGCAGAAAGACAATTTACTAGACTATTACATAAGGTTTTTCCAAAACAATTTGAGTTATACAGGTAAATATGAAGAGATGATTTCGGTTTTGTTTAAGGAAAACCCTGTTATGATTAGCAAGTACAGGTATTATTCGCTAGATTTATCTGAATATGAGATAAAAAAATGGGGAGATATCCTATTGGATGGCGGTATTAACATAGAATTTATCGATAGCAATTTCCTCAAAAAAACACATCTTGATAATTATGAACAGATTATTGGAATGATTAACGAGAATTGGATATCTGAGAAGGTATTCTTGAAAGAGGGATTCGGATTCTGTCTGGTAAAGAATGACTCTATTATTAGTTGGTGCATCTCTGATTACAATATTGATAAACAATGTGAAATCGGGGTTGAAACGGATGATAAATATTGGAGAAAAGGATATGCAACTATTGTTGTAACTGAGGTTCTAAATTATTGTAAACAGAGAGGCTTAAAAAAAGTGGGGTGGCATTGCAGGGATAATAACATCGGTTCGTACAAGCTGGCAGAAAAAGTTGGATTTAAGAGAATGGATGATTATCATACATACCATGCATGGTTTAATGTATTTGATAATTTTTTGGTTAACGGACACTACTACCTTACACAAACGGAAGAATATCGAAAGGCTGCAGAATGCTATGAAAAGGCATTTGATATGAGATTAAATAACAGTAGTGATTATTTGAATTCGGTTATTTTTTCTGAAAGCGACAATATAAAATGGTGCTACTACAATACAGCGTGTGCATGGGCACTGTCAGGTGAATGTGAACGTGCATTCTCCAGTCTTCAAGAGGCTGTTAAAGCGGGATGGAAAAATACAAATATGCTTAAAAACGATGAAAGGTTGCAAAGCTTAAGAACCAATAGCAGATGGGTAGGTATAATAAATGTCTTAGCTTAATTTCACTAGAGAAAAGTAAAAAAGATATGATAATTGTAAAGGCAAAGAAAATTGAAGGAGTGACTCAAAGGCAGCTTGCAAGGGTTCTAGGTATATCTCCTAATTTAGTTTTTAAAGCAAAATAAAAAGAAACAAACGAACCGTTCCTGGGCTTCGTAAATCTGCATTCCTGCTTTTAAAACAATTAATTAAAGGAGTAAGGGGTGATTTATATTAATCGTTATGTAAAAATTCATTTAAAGTATTTTTTTCTTTTTATAGTTTCTTTACTTTTGTCTAATACTGCTGCGATATTAGTGCAATTTCAAAAAGGGGATGTTCTAAACAAAGCTCTTGAATTTGACTCTACTCTTTTGCTTGAAGCTATCATTTTGTTACCTATATTTATAATTGTAGAAATTGCACTCATGCAGATTGTGTTCCGTACTGAAAATGCAATTATAAACTATGTAGAAAGCGATATGAAGCATGACATTTTTAGTTCTATAATGCATATGGAATACTCGAAATTCCAAAATTCAACAATCGGTGACTATGTCTCAAAATTTTCTGTTATGATTCCGGAACTTAAAACCAAATACTTTGCATCACTCTTGCAGCTATTATCTTTCTGTGTGAAAATTGTCATAGTTACTATTGCTTTAACGATATTAAATTGGAAAGTCATGATATTGACGTTGTTTTTATTAACTATGCCAATCTATTTACCTAAAATTCTGGAGAAGAAACTGCAACACCTTCAAAAAAAACATACTGAAAAAGCAAACAAATTTATTAACGGTCTAACTAATATACTGCAAGGTTTTGAGGTAATAAAGAATTTTTCATTGGAAAAGAGGATTATTTATCAATTTATTGACCTTAATAAAGATACAACTAGTGCATCTTTAAAAAATAATAATTATGGTTCTTTAATGCGTGGGCTTATGGCCTCAATTTCCTATTTTAGCTATTTTGCGATCATTGCTTTCTCAGCATATTTAGTGTTTACGGAAGAGTTTAACGCCGGACAATTTTTTGTAGCTGTTGGTATGATTGATCAGCTAAGCTATCCTCTTATAGCTATAGCTGGATGTATTCAGAATATTGTAGCTGTAAAAGAACTCAAAAGGGAATTTGTGGAGTTTATTACCTGGAGAAACCATATGAATGATGATGCAGCAACAACACATTTTGAGGAGCAAATTGTAATAGACAACGTTTCTTTTAGGTATAATGATATGTCGCCTTGGGTATTTCATGAGTGCTCATTAAAAATACAAAAAGGAAGTAAAATTTTAATTCAAGGTGAAAGTGGTTGTGGGAAAACAACATTGATAAACTGTTTACTCAAATACCATAAAATTGATCATGGCATTATTACTATTGATGGTGAGCCACTAGATAATATAACTAATGTTTATGATATCTTTTCCATAATGAGACAAGATGTATTTTTGTTTTCTGACACACTGAGAAACAATTTGACATTATTCGACGATTCGATAAGTGATACTGCTATTTTTGAGATGCTTAATCAACTGGGGATGCCGAAGTATGCTACTTATGAAGGATTAGAAACATGTATAGGTGATGGCAGGTTACAGTTATCGGGGGGCGAGAGGCGACGCATTGGACTTGCGAGAGTTTTGTTATGCTCTAAAGATATTGTTATTTTAGATGAACCATTAGCTAGTTTAGATGAAGATACAAAGGAGCTGATAAAAAATTATATCATGAGTATTGAGGATAAAACAATTCTTATTGTTTCCCACGAATGGAGCAGTAAAAGTGACCATACTAAGCTTAATGAAATTGATGGCATATTAGTGATAAATTCAAACCAAGAAGTTAGTTAGGAGATCATGAGGAGTGAGAAACTCATTGGAAAACCGCAGAGTGACAATAGCACTAACAGATAATTATTTCGATCAGAAGCGGCGGGACGGTTCGATTGCTTCTTTTAAAAATATGTAATATTATGGAGAAAAATTGGAGGATAGAAATGCCTAGGACAGCAAGAAAAAGAAGTGGCACAGGAATAAACCACATAATATTTAGGGGAATAAATCATCAGAATATTTTTCTTGAGAAAGAAGATTTTGAAGAATATATGTATAGACTAGAAAAAATATCTTCTAAATATTATTTAGAAATATATGCTTATTGTTTTATGGGAAACCACGTTCATTTATTAATCAAAGAGGGCATAGAAGATATTTCTGTTTCACTTAAAAGGTTAAGTGTTGGCTATGCGCAGTGGTACAACAAAAAGTATCGGAGAAGTGGACATCTATTTCAAGATAGATTTTTAAATGAGCCTGTAGAAGATGATGTATACCTGCTAACAGTATCCAGATATATTCATATGAACCCAGTAAAGGCTGGAATGGTTAAAAGACCTGAGGAGTGGAAATGGAGTAGTTGCAAAGCGTATTTTTCTATAGGACGATTAGATAGTATGCTCAAGAGAGAAAAAATATTAGATTACTTTTCCGCTGATCTTGATAAGGCGGTAAATATATATCATGAGTATATGAAGGAAGAAAACGAAGATAAATGTATGGAATATAAAATACTTAGCAAGAGTGATGATGAAGTGTTTAAAGCTGTTGCTATATTGATGGAAGGAGTTCCAGTACATAACTTAATGTCGCTAGAGAAAAGTAAAAGAGATATGATCATTGTAAAGGCAAAGAAAATTGAAGGAGTGACTCAAAGGCAACTTGCAAGGGTTTTAGGTATATCTCCTAATTTAGTTTTTAAAGCAAAAAGAAAGAAGCAAACGAACCGTCCCTAAGCTTCTTTTATGAAGAGCGTATACCTGAATAATTTAAGCACCACCTATCGGTAAGCTCAAGGACTGGCTTAAGCCTGTTCTGTCTTGACATGCTACCTAGGTGTGGTGTATTGTAAATAAGAGGGTTAAGAAATAAATTACTCCTAACCCTCTTCTAAAAATCTATACCCGATTGCATCCATTTTGGAGAATACACAGAATTTGAAACATACCCCAGTTTATCTTTGATAAGAGCATTTGGAGAATATTGTATTTGAATTTTGGGTATTTGTAACCATTTTTACTGCCATAATCTGCACATATGTGAAAACTATACTTCCTCTGTAAATTAGACCATATTATTACACAATATGTGTCAGATATATTTTATACACCCTGTGTAGATGGGGCATTG
>JAKSCF010000302.1 GCA_022360735.1 Clostridia bacterium | reverse complement strand
TTTAACAAATGCATTTTCAATAGCATTCAATGCTTCGTCTACAGCTTCAACCTCTTTTTTATAAGCCATTATTTTTTCCTTGAGACTGTCTATATTGAGTTGAGTGAATGATATAAATTGTTCATACAGCATACTGATTTCTTCTAATATTTCCTGATATAGAGTTTGCTTTTTTATATCTATTTCTCTCTCTTCTCTTTTATGAAGTTGTTCTATTTCATCAAGTCTTGATAATTGTTCCTTAAGATCTTGGTGTTTTTGAATCTTTGCTTGCAAGTCTTCTCTATTTTCACACTTATATTTTTTTAGTAATTGTGATATAAGCACCTCACTTCTTTCAATCAGATTAGTATATCGATCCTTATGGAAATTATCAAGAAGTTTTTCTCTTTCTTTGATTACCGTATCTATCTTACCATATTCTATTTTCATTTTTTGAATTTTTTCGTAAAGTTGAATAAAATTTTTCACCTGGTATTTATCAAAATTTGCCTTAATGCGTTTTTCAAGTCTTATCATTTCATGCTGCAGCTTTTGCTTTTCGAGTTTAGTTTTGTGAGATTTTTGATTCACCTTAGATACTCTTGATAGTAAGTAAAAGAAAGGTAGGATCATAACAGCTCCAGCCGGCGCAGGAATTTCTTCTGCAATAATTGCTGCTGCCATCAGCAATAAACATATAAAAGCGGTTCCTATCATAAGTGTTTTCTTATTAATTGTTTTTCTTAATTCTGATTCTTTAAATGTATCTTTCAACTGGTCATTAATATCTTGTTGTTTTTTAAAAAGGCCTTCTATCTCTTCAGCCGCATATTCTGTTTTCTTGATCTCTTGAGCCAGGGCTTGACCTTTACCTTCTTCATACAATTCATTTAATTCATCTAAGATGGCGTGATATTTTTTTATATTTTCATAGTAATTTTGTATACGGACGCTTTCCTCAATAATCTTGTTTAAATCTTCTTGTGCTTGGATGCTGTCCATCGATAGTATTTCAGAAGTGTCATCACCATGTAATTTGGAAGTATCATCTTCTTTTTTATAACTTTGGTTCTCCAACCTGATATCTTTATATTGAATGACTTTGGTTTTAACGTTTTCAATCTCCGCTTGCTTGTTAAACTCACCGATGGAAAATAGATTTTCTAATGCTCTGTCAATATCTACAATATCCTTTAACACCTGTTTTTCAAAAATATTTTTTTTGTTTTTTAACTGACTCAGTTTTTCTAATTCCATATCATAATCTTTTTTCAAATCATCTAAAACACCTGGTTTTTTATTGGTGTTGACAAAGCTTTTTCTATAATCTTCTAAATCCTTTTTAGCTTTATGATAAGATACGGAGGCATCTCCTGTTCCTTTAAGGTTGGTTAAATATTTTATCACTTCATCGCTATTATTCTGATTGATTTTGCTGGAAAGCTGCGTAATAAGAGATGTTTTTTCATATGTATGGGCTTCAATCCCGAGCAACAGTTTGCCGGGAGAACTTAAAGCATCTAATTGAATATTTTCGCCGGATACAGCATTCATCAGTTCTATTTTATCTTGGCTTTTTCTTTCACCAAAACTTCTTTTAACTCTATAAGTGACTTGTCCATCATCCAGATATATTTCTCCACAGGCTTTTATTTCACCCCATTGCATATATCTTTTTCGATCATTATCACGAATATTCTTTTTGTTAGAAGTAAAGCCGTAAAGCATGGTCTTAATAAAGGCTAACAAGGTACTTTTTCCCGATTCATTTTCACCGTAAATAATATTTATGCCTTCTTTAAATTCTAACTCACACTGCTTGATTTTACCAAAATGATCAACAGAAGCTTTATCAATCCTCATCGAAATCAATCCTTTCGCCGTTAAGAGCACACAGCCCTATCTTTAGGGCTCTCTTGTAAATATTGCTCTTTTCCTCGTTATCAGCCTCTTTTATACTTTTTTTAATATGATTAATAAAAACATTTTTTAATGTATCTTCAGCAAAATCATTCTCAAGTTGAATGCTAAAAGTAGTTTTATTGATTATTTTTAGCATAAAAGCTTGATCCCTTAGTCTGCTTTGCACCATATCCGTATGAATATTAAAATCTTCCTGCACATCGCCTTTTTATATCAGCTTATAAAAATGTTGATTTGAATTTTCACCCATGGCATTTATAGCTTTCTCAACGATTTCATCATACGTACAAAATCCGGTTACATCTATTTCTTTTTCAAAATACTCTCTTTTATTAT
>JAKSCF010000341.1 GCA_022360735.1 Clostridia bacterium | reverse complement strand
GCAGAAGAAACTGCTAACTGAGCTCGTTCTGTATATTTATCAAAATTCATAATATCCTCCTCTCTTGACCTAACAGCAATCTCTGATTGCGTCGTAGGTCAAACGCAACGAGACAGAAATCTCCGATTTCGTCGTCGAGACTGCGTCCCACCAACAACCATAAAAATTACTTCTTAGTCATCCAATATTTTTTTTAAAAAATTAAAAACCGCTCCTAGATAAGAAGCGGCACGTTAATTAACATGTTTTTGCTAGCTTATCTTTCAGGAAATTTCCTGCTGGAATTGGCACATTGCTGATAAACAGCTGTTGCCGGGTTTCATCGGGCCAGTCCCTCCACCTCTCTTGATAAGGCAATTTAATATTAAATTTATGGAATTTAGTCTATACTAACCCATATAACAATTGATGTCAAGTGTTATATTTTATTTTATTCAATATCTTTCATTAACATACCGATCAATAATAGATTTTTTTATTTCTTCCAAGAAAGCGCCTTCTTCTCGCAGCTCATTTAGTACACCAGGATTAATGGAATGCAACACTGTATTATCATAATCTTTTAATACAATTTCAAACAAACGTCCATTAAGTACACTGGATTTAGCTTTGATAAAATATGCTTCTACATTGTAATAATCTAAATATCTTAATAATTTTAAAATCGTTTCGTCTTTTTTCTTATAAAAATATCGCATATCATCCGTATATTTTCGCACCATGTCAGGGTGCTTTTCAATTATTTTTTTATCTTTTGATTTCATACTGCTATATTTTGCCTTAACATTATAATATTGATAATTGTATAAGCCTTTTTCAAATGAATCAATCCGATAGATAAACGGTTTTAAATTAAGTCGTATAATAAAAGCATAATGCTCTTCAATAAATTCTTTTTTAGATATATCGCCTTTTTTAAACTGATATATTAATGATTCTCTATTTGAAAAAAACTTATCAAAAGTCGTTTCTTGAACTTTTTTAACCACATTTATCACTCCATATATTAAACCCATATTATTAACGATAAACTACAAAAACCTACTGCGTATTTAAGTTTCCATGAATAATCTGGGTTACAGTATTTTTAAAGGTTCAAAATTCAAATAATCGCTGGAAGTCAAATAATATTGAATACCGTCTCTTTCACCTTGTATGCCGAAATCATAATATTTTTTACCATGTAAATGCCCATAGATAACCGTCTTCACTTGATACTGCATCAGTAAATCTACAAAGCCAGAGGTTTCTTTCTTTTCGTTAGTAGGCGGATAATGCAGCATAACAATAATTTTGTCACATCCATTTTTTTTAGCTTGCTGCAAAGATAGTTCTAATCGATTCAATTCCCTTAAATAAATTTTAGTATCTTTTTGTGAAAAATTAGAATCGTTAGGGCATAACCATCCACGGGTTCCACAAATCGCATATTCTCCATAAAGATAACAATTATTCTGAAGAAAATGCATATTATCATAAAGTGTATTTAGTTTACTAATTGTTTTCCACCAATAATCGTGATTGCCTTTTATCAATATTTTTCTTCCGGGGAGATTATTCAACCATTCTAAATCCACCATAGCCTCTTGAAGTTTTAATCCCCAAGATACATCACCGGGAACAAGAACAGTATCATCAGCCTTAATCTTTTCAAGCCATGACCTTTCTATTCTTTTTGGGTGATCCACCCATTGATCACCAAAAATATCCATGGGCTTTTCTGATGAAAAGGACAAATGTAAATCTCCTATCGCAAATAAAGACAATTTCTCACCGCCCTTACTCTATAATCGTCATAACTTCATCTAACCTTTTTCTAAGAGGACTTTTGATATCCTCCTGTTGTACACCAATGTTTATTCCTTTTGTGTTGTAGTGTAGTATATATTTCTTAATATACTTCATAATCCATTTCTAATTCATATTTATAATATGAACATCTTTATATTTTTTAAAATAATCTAATTCTCGTCTTTGACATGTGAATAACAGCACTTGATGATTTTTTGAATACTCATATAGATATTCCAGCACTGCTCCT
>JAKSCF010000339.1 GCA_022360735.1 Clostridia bacterium | reverse complement strand
TTGGATATTTCAATCATCGATGAATTACCACCGGGTAGAAAAGATATAAAAACATATACAAGCGATGAAAAAAAGAGAAACGCAGCATATGAATTTGTCATGAAAGAAATAAAAAAAGGGAGACAAGCTTATATTGTGGCACCCCTCATTGAAGAATCAGAAGTATTGGATGCAAAATCTGCTACAGATGTATATGAAGAAGTACTCCTCAATTTCCCACATTGTAAAGCAGCTCTCTTACACGGCAGCTTGAAACAAACTGAAAAAGATGACATAATGGAAGCTTTTTCAAAAGGACAAGTGGAAGTGCTGATTTCTACTGTAGTTATTGAAGTAGGGGTTAATGTCCCAAATGCAACGGTAATGTTAATAGAAAATTCTGAGCGATTTGGTTTAGCACAGCTCCACCAATTAAGAGGAAGAGTAGGGCGTGGAGACGACCAATCCTATTGTATTTTGATATGTTCAAGCAAAAATGAAATCGCACAAGAAAGAGTCAATATCTTAGAACAAACCGGCGACGGTTTCATAATAGCAGAAAAAGATTTAAACAATAGAGGACCCGGCGATTTCTTTGGAACCAGACAGCACGGTGTGCCGCAGCTTAAAATTGCTAACCTCTTTCAACACATAAAGGTTTTAAAACAAGTCCAAGAAGAATCCAAAATACTTTTAGAAGAAGACCTTTTTTTAAAAAAAGAAAAGCATAAAAGCATAAGAAAAAAAGTAATAGACCTCTTTGAATCCAATGAAAATTTCAGTTTGTAAAAGTGGAAAAACAAGGTATTATGTGTAGAAGTTGCTTGTCATACTTTCAATCTTCCTGGTTAAATTAATACTATAACAGGAGGTGAAAAGAATGGCATACAACAATAATCAACAAGTTGTACCAGAAGCAAAAGCTGCATTAAACAGCATGAAAACTGAAATCGCTAATGAACTTGGTCTTAGCAACTATCAAAACATGGACAAAGGAAACCTTACAGCTAGACAAAACGGTTATGTAGGTGGATACATGACTAAAAAGTTAGTTGAAATGGCTGAGCAACAGTTATCAGGCAAACAAATGCAATAAGTTAAAACAAAACATACATCGAGGCTTGTAATGACTACAAGCCTCATTACTATTTTTTGATTTTTTCCCCAGCTGTTTTTTATGACAATTATTTAAAAATGTTGTAAAATGTTGTAAAATGAAGGAAAGACATTAATTTATATAAAAATTAAAAAACAAACGCTTGAGGTTGGTAAAAAACTTGAAAAATATTTAGTTTAAGGGGTACAAAGGCTTGTTGGATTTTAATTTGTGCAATTTACTGTAGTTGAACCTATACATGGGATGTATTTAAATCCACTTTCATTATAGATATCCGTACTGGATATAAAGTTGAACCTATACATGGGATGTATTTAAATGTTTGAACAAATTTCCACTTATACAAAGGTCGTATTGTTGAACCTATACATGGGATGTATTTAAATCATCTAGTTTATCTAATAAATCTAAGACTTGTTCATGTTGAACCTATAC
>JAKSCF010000662.1 GCA_022360735.1 Clostridia bacterium | reverse complement strand
GATCTGTATCGCAAAAAAGGTCATGAATAAACGCCTTACGGTGATCACAAACTCTCTTATCATCGCTGACCTCTTTTCAGCTTCTGCAAAAAAGCTCATTTTGCTTGGAGGAGAGTTTGATGCTTCCAGACGAATATTTATTGGTAAAACGACTGAATTATCCATGCTGAGGTATTACTTTGACAAAGCCTTTGTTTCCTGTGAGTCAATACATACAGAGCATGGAATTACTGATTCCAGTGAGCTTAATGCGCAAATACGCAGGCTTGCAATCGAGCGCTCAAACAAGACTTATTTAGCAGTGGATAATACAAAATTTAATAAGACATCCATTTATTTTATATCTGAATTAGACAAAATCACAAGTATCATAACAGACAAACCATTGAGTAGCAATTGGGTAAGTGCACTAAAGCAACACAAGGTCAATTATATTATCGCTGAAAAATGAACTGTTTCTAAAACAATGATTTGGACAGTAATGAAATAAGCCTTATAGTGACATATCCCTTCACTGGTTACTGAGGTGATTTTGTCTAAATGGTAGATACTCATCATATCTAGCTACATATTATATTCGCAAACTCCTGTACCTTTGCTCTGACTTCACGTTCATCAGCAAACGTGCACTTTCCATTCTCATAGACGATTTTTCCACCTATCATCGTCATGCATACATCTCTTCCGCTTCCACTATTGATAATGCACGACTGGATATCATGTCTGGGAGTAAACTGCAAACTGTCCGTATCAATCATGATTATATCTGCCAAAAATCCTGGTCTGAGCTTACCAAGCTTGTTTTCATAACCCAGTGCCTTTGCACCATTTGCTGTTGCCATACGCAGAGCTTCATGGTTGGTAATGGCGTTGGCGTCCAAATTGACTCCTCTTTGCAGCATACCGATTAGCATAGCCTCTTCAATCATATCCAGATTATTATTTGAAGACGAACCGTCTGTGGCAACAGAAACATTTACACCTGCATCCATCATTTTTTTCACGGGCGCAATCCCACTGCCTAGTTT
Organism: Clostridia bacterium; assembly: GCA_022360735.1. Next base: position 2,660 of record JAKSCF010000662.1, on the reverse strand, counting down.
GAGATTGGATTGAGGGCAGGACAACACGGATATATCTTTTTCTACCATGATTTCAATATCTCTATCTTCAACGTGAACACAATGCGCCGCCCTTATGGGTCTGCTGGTCAATCCGGTCTTGTCAAGATGTTGAATGGGCGCCACGCCATGCCTTTCAATGCACCCGCTGTGTTCTTCTTTGGTTTCGGATACATGAATATGAATGCCGGTATTGTATTTTTCAGCAAGATCCAAGACCTTTTTGAAGAGATCTTTAGAACTCGTGTATTCACCGTGGATAGACATCATCACTTCAAGATTGCCCTTTCCATGAAAATTCAAATACATTTCTTCCGCATCCTTCAGTTTGTATGAAGCATCACCATCTATATCCATGATGCCTCTGGCAATAATTCCACGATATCCGCTTTGTTGAATCGCCTTGAACATACCGTTTGCCAGATAATACATATCGGAAAAACAAGTCGTCCCCGTTTTGGCCATTTCGCATAATCCCAAAAGCGTTGACCAATAAACAATCTCTTCATTTAGCTTTTCTTCTGCTGGCCAGATCTTTTCGGATAACCACCGATGCAGTGGAAGCCCCTCACCATATCCCTTAAAAATCGTCATAGGCAAATGGGTATGAGTATTAATTAGTCCAGGTAATACAGCATTTCCTTTGGCATCAATTACTCTATCCGCAGAAGTATCTTTAAAACACTCTTGTCTACCCACTGACTCGATACACTGCCCATCAATAAGAATAGACCCGTTTTCAATGACGCCTTCGTCTTCATCCATCGTTATCATATACGCATTTTTAATGAGTGTTCTCATATCAGTTCTCCAATTCTGCCTCAAAGTTAATAATACTAACCTAACTCATATAATCAATATTATACTATATCACATCTTGGATTTATTCAATGGTGTGCTTTATATTATACGTGTTTTACTAAAAAGTAATTGGTTTTTTTCAATAATGTCTCGCTATTTGCTAAATATAATCACGTTTTTATTTCATTATAGAGTCCCACATAAAATGATAAAGGATATGGGGTTCTTCTTTAGTTAATGTTAAAAATTAATTAGCAAGTATATATAGAGACTTGGTAAAAGCACGAATGTCATTTTGCAACTATCTCCCATTATACATATTTACCTTGCATAGAAAAACTACCAGAAGTAGACGTTTATCAGAACAGTGTTGGTGCTCTCAAGGTTCTTATGAGCTACCCATTTTGCGTTCCTCCAAGAAACGTGTAGCGATGTTTCAATGCCATAATTTCTTTTCTACACTATTCAACCATACAGTAATTTGCGAATATTGCTGCACCGATCGGTAGAATGTCTTCATCTATTTGATAATGAGAGCTGTGAAGGGGATGGATGCACCCTTTTTCTTTGTTATAAGTGCCAAGGAAAAACATACAGGCAGGCACAATTTCTCCAAAGCAAGCGAAATCCTCTGAAAACATGTGAGGCTTATCCATCATTCTGATCTTATTATCAGGCAGTATGTCTCTTGTCCTTGCAATCAGCTTTTTGGTTATTGCCTCGTCATTTGTTGTAGGCGGCACTGCAATGGGATTGATAAACTCGTATGTCGTCCCAAACGTCTTACATACACCGTCAGCTATTTCGTTTAACTGCTCTATAACCTTTTGCCTTACGTTCTTGTCCTGTGTTCTTATGGTGCCGCTCATATAACCTTCATCAGGAACAATGTTGTACCTTGTGCCGGCGCTTACGCAGCATATATTTATAACCACAGGGTCTAGTGCCTGTATTTTTTTATTGGATATCGTTTGGATAGCAGATATTATATTTGCCACAGCGATAATAGGGTCAGTGCAGGTGTGTGGCGCAGAGCCATGCCCGCCCCTCCCAAATACCTTTATCTCAAACATGTCATTGGAGGCAAGAGCTGAACCGCTTTTTGTCTCTATACTGCCTGCATCAAGCGTGGGCACAACGTGCAGTCCTATGATCTCATCTATGTCATCCAGTGCTCCGTCGGATATCATCCTGGCTGCACCGGCAACCATTTCTTCAGCCTGCTGAAACATGAACTTGACTTTGCCTCTTACATTCTCTTTGTTTAGACACAAAAGCTTTGCGGCCCCAAGCAGCATTGTTATATGTGAATCGTGTCCACACGCGTGCATTACGCCTTCATACCTTGAGCCATGTTCAAGCCCTGTTTCTTCCCCAACAGGAAGGGCATCAATATCTGCACGGATACCAACCGTTTTGCCTGGCTTACCACCTTTCAGAACAGCCGTAAGTCCTGCACCCTCTGTGCCACGCTTTACTTTTAGTCCCAGCTCCATGAGATACTTTTCTATAAAATCCATCGTTCCAAACTCTTTGAAGCTTAGCTCTGGATACATATGCCTGTCCCTATATATAGAAACCAGTTCTTCTTTCATTGCTTCTGCTTGCTCTAGTATGTTCTGCATACTGTTTCTGCTCCTTGCTTATATATGTAGTACACTTTACTACTATAAGAAACATAAATCAACTGATTATAACGGTAACCGAATTCGTTTATGATAGCGTTCCATGGTGCTTTAAATTTTGCATGTTCTTTTTAACACAATTTTTATGCATTTTTATTTCTATTCTATTAAACTGTCTTAGAAATATGGTATCATTATCTGTGAAAAAATCAGTAT
>JAKSCF010000303.1 GCA_022360735.1 Clostridia bacterium | reverse complement strand
TCAAAATTCTTGATTCATCTACACATTCTGTAAGTCTTTGATAAAGTTGAAAAATACCCAAAATAGGATTCCTCCATTTTCTAATTTCAGTTTTAGAATTATAACTGACTTAGTCTATTTTAGTATACCATGATTTAACATTTATTTAACACTATTTTCAGCATCATTTTAAGGTTTATCATTGGGTGGATACATATTTATAAAATCGGATTTTTGATCTCTTGTCAATGTATTCGTAAATTTTTTATTTGCATTTTTTAGCAGTCTTTCCAACTGGCCCATATCACTGTCCTCTATATATAATGTTTCTTTGGTTTTTTTAACAGAAAAAGCACTATATTTGCTTAATTCTAATTGTTCCTCATTATTGGTTAAAAAATCAATAAATTTCAAACACATTTGTAATTTTTTTTCATCATCTTGCTTAAATATTCCATAAGCCAAACATTCACCATAGATGTTCTTTTGATGTGCATAAAGATTCATCCTTTTGTAATCCAATTCCCCTCCCATTTTATAATTCAATTTTGCTAATTCCATTGTTGTGCATGCACCTATTGGAATATTATGTTTTTCTAATTCCCTTTCAAGATGTTCCTTATAAAGAATCCCGCTTTTAGTTTGTATTTCTCGAAGCTTCTCTTGGCTGTTAGCAAGCCAAGCCAGGCTTAGCCTTGTTTTTTCCCCAACTAATAAAGGTTTGCCTGTCTGTTTATATAACTCTTCGGTTAAGGTTAGGAAATCTTTTTGCGGCATAACCGGTTTTTGGGGCAGCGAAGTACCTGTCATTTCAAGTTCGTATCGATTTATGATCATAATATGTAAATTGATGAGTCTAGGTATTCCATATATATTATTATTATATGTGACGGAATCTATAACACCATCCAAATATTCTTTTAATATACTACTTTCAATATAATCATCCAATGGTTCTAAAAGTTCTTGCTGCTGAATTTCTATATGACCTCCCACAGGCGCAATATCCGGTAACGCATTCATCTTCGCAGCCGTTTCAATTTCAATTAATCCACGTTGGGCGCTTAAAGGTTTAAAGTCTATATAAACGCCTTTGTTTTCTTTTTCAAAGGCTTTAATCTTTTGAGTAATCCTGCCGTATCGTGTGCCGGTTTCTTGATTGAAATATGGATAATCCCCTATAACAATAACACCTTTGAAGCTTTCTTCTTTACTTTCGGGCACTTTCTCCAGATTTGTTTTATAGGCTTCAAATAAATAGGGGCCTAATACAATAAAGCTCACCACTATGAAGCACATAAAACGTTTTAACCATTTCCTTATTTTCACTATTTTTTCTCTCCCTATATTAATATTTAGAAATAGAACAAAAATAAATATTTATACACTTCTTATGCATTTTTATGAATTTTTACCCAGTTTTTTTGTATATTTATTAATAAATATGAATATTTATATTGATTTTTTTTATTTCTCTGTTATAATTTTATTATCATAGTATAAGAATCATGTATTATTTACATAATGATGCAATTAAAATTGTTGAATGTTAAATAAAGAATTTAAAAAAGTATAAAATATTATGTGACCTTAAGTAATTTAAATGGATAGAAATGGTTCCATAGGTCATAAAGGAGGGTTATTAAATGAGTAAAGAAAAAGTTGTTTTGGCATATTCAGGTGGGCTGGATACGTCTGTTATATTAACCTGGTTAAAAGAAGAGCATGGATACGATGTTATTGCGGTGTGTGTAGATGTAGGTCAAGACGATGATTTTGAAGAAGTCGAAAAGAAAGCATATGCCACCGGTGCATCAAAAGCTTATATTGTTGATGTGAAAGAAGAATTTATTACGGATTACGTCTTCCCAACTCTAAAAGCCGGTGCAGTTTATGAAAACGATTACTTACTGGGCACGTCTTTTGCAAGACCTCTTATAGCAAAAGAGCTTGTAAAAATTGCAGAAAAAGAAGGTGCCACTGCTATATCACACGGTGCAACAGGTAAAGGTAATGATCAGGTTCGTTTTGAAGCTACCATTAAGGCCTTAAATCCATCCCTAAAAATTATTGCACCATGGAGAATGTGGGACCTTAAATCCAGAGAAGATTGTATCGATTATGCAGAAAAGTATAATATCCCCATTGCTCAAACCAAAGAGAAAATATACAGCAGAGATCAAAACATATGGCATATCAGCCATGAGGGCGGAAATTTAGAAGATCCATGGAACGAGCATTTAGATGATATCCATGTCATGAGTGTTCCACCTGAGAAAGCAAAAGACAATGCTACTTTTATAGAGATCGGTTTTGAGAAAGGCTTACCTGTCTCTATTGATGGAAGGAAAATCGGTCCACTGCTCATGCTAAAATTATTGAATGAAGTTGCCGGAGAAAATGGTGTAGGCACTATTGATATTGTGGAGAATAGATTGGTAGGTATGAAATCCAGAGGCGTTTATGAAACACCTGGCGGAACGGTTTTATATGAAGCACATAAAGCATTGGAAAAACTGGTTTTGGACCGAAATACATTATCTTATAAAAATATGATCGCTCAAAAGTATGCAGAGTTGGTTTATGATGGATTGTGGTTCACACCGCTGAGAGAAGCACTGGCTGCATTTGTAGATTCTACTCAAGAAAATGTAACAGGTGTTGTTAGAGTTAAGCTTTATAAGGGTAATTGCAATGCTGTGGCATCTAAGTCTGATTTTTCACTCTATAACGAAGAGTTTGTTACATTTGGAGAAGATGAAGTATACAATCAGGAAGATGCAGAAGGTTTCATCAATTTGTTTGCCCTTCCCCTTACTATACGTGCCATTATGAGAGAAAAGCAGAAATAATCATTAAATACTAAATATGAAAAAAGGCGTCATATTTGACGCCTTTTTAATTAATAATGAATAATGAATAATTAATAATGAATAATTGAGGAATGATTTTCTTCGAAAATCTCATTAAATAAAAAAATCTAATGAAAATTTTGCTCTGCAAAATTCACCTTAATTATTAACTATTAATTATTA
>JAKSCF010000308.1 GCA_022360735.1 Clostridia bacterium | reverse complement strand
TTTATCCGGGTAGTTTTGATCCTATTACGAATGGACATATTGATATTATACAAAGAGCTGTAAAATTTTCTGATGAGTTAATCATCGGCGTATTAAACAATCCGTCTAAAGTACCTTTTTTTAGTGTTGAGGAAAGAAAAAAAATTATTATGGACGTTACCAAAGGTATGGGAAATATTAAAGTGGACTGCTTTTCGGGGTTATTAATCGATTATGTAAAAAACAATCAGATTAACGCAGTGGTAAGAGGGCTGAGGGCCACAACAGATTTTGAATATGAATTTCAAATGGCTCAGATGAACACGAAACTTTATTCTGATATGGAAACCATTTTTTTAATGACAAAAGCAGAAAATTCATATATTAGCTCCAGCTTAGTTAGAGAAGTTTTTGCTTTTGGAGGGGACATCTGTGAATTGGTTCCCCGAAAAGTGGTAGATTATATGAAGGAAAAAATAAAAAAGTAAGGAGGCAATAATTTATGAAAGTACTGCATTTATTAGACGAATTGGAAGATGTTATTGAGAATAGTTCGGGATTTCCATTAACAGGTAAAATACTTGTAGATGGAAATGAAGTATTAGAGATTATTAAAGAGATAAGAGTAGAGCTTCCTGATGAAATACAGCAAGCACAATGGATTAAGGATGAACGACAAAGAATCTTGGAAGAAGCTCAAAAAGAATCTCAGATGATGATCAGGGATGCTAAATCTAATATAGAATCAATGGTTGAGAACGATGATTTATCATTAAAAGCACGTGCTAAAGCGGAAGAAATTCTGAAAGCTGCAGAGCAGGGTGCAAAACAGCTTAAGAAGGATTCATTGGACTATGTCGATCGTATTCTTGAAGATATGCAATCCAAGATGGATAAATTAAATGCTACATATGTTGATGAGCTTTATGCTGCGTTACAGAAAAATTTTGACCAGATTAATATGACTTTAGCTCAAAACAGAACTGAGGTTAAGAATATGATGTATAGCAATAATACTCAGACTGAAGTAAAAGAAGTTATTGAAGAAAATGCATAATATCTTATGACCTGCTATTAAAAACATGGCTGATGACAGCTGTGATGATAAAAATTATAAAAACAATCAACATGAGTTGAGTTGAAAACAGCAGCTTGTAAACAAAGTTGCTGTTTTGAATTTTATCTGAAATACTAAAGGCAGTTAATGCTTGGGGCTGATATTTGATTAAAAGTGGTGCAATGAATAATGCACAAATAGAAGAACATATAGAATGGGTAACTTTTGAAAAAAAGTATATGGATTTTTTTATGTCTGTTCTGGCTATAAAGGTTAAGGATTGAGCATGAATGGATAAACCACTCCAAGAGATAATGGCTGAGCATAAAATACATGATATTGTAAAATTCAAATAGCTTATACTTGAAAGCGCATTACATCCCAGGGTGATTTCAAAAAAGCCTTTTAATGAAGCCACCACAACATTATAATCAAATGCTTTAAAGAGTGATAAAGCCATCATATTAAAAAACATGAATTTATCAAAAAGTGTAATAATAATGGAGAACAAAATAATATAGCCGCATATAACCAATAGTGTTTTAAAGGATTCCATTATAGATTCTCCGAAATGTGTCATAAAAGAGACTTGATTGTTAAAGCCCTTTTCTGCATCGTAGAGGACATCTCTTAAAGATGTTCTTTTTATTTTTTGTCTTTTTATGCTTTTTCCATAGAATCTGAACAGCAAGCCATTGAGAAGAGCTCCAAAAAAATGCGATAAAGCAATACTCCAGCCAAGCAAAGAGCTGCCGAACATACCAACGCCAACAGTACCCAGCATAAATAAAGGACCTGAAGTACTACAGAAAGAGAGCATTCGCTCTGCTTCAATTTTAGTAATACTTTTCTTTTCTCGTAAATCAGCAATAATTTGCGTTCCTAGGGGGTACCCGGAGGTGACGCTGATGGTAAAAACAAATGATGCTTCACCGGGAACCTTAAAAAGAGGACGCATAATAGGCTCTAAAAGCCTGCCGACAATTTTATGAATGCCCATTTTAATCATAAGCTTTGAGCACACAAAAAATGGAAATAACGCTGGAAGAACGGCATTAAACCATAGTGCAATACCGAACTTGCTGGCTTCTAAAGCATCCTGAGAAAAGAAAATCATTAATAAAGCAAACAGACTACAGAATAGTAGTCCTAATATATAATTGGTAGAGATTAATTTACTATTTTTCATATCACATTATATTCAATAAAAATTGGAACTATCCATAATAATTTTAATTAAAGTTCATGTTATAAACCATTTTAAAACTCTGGATGGTCTAAGAAAAAAAGCGTTGCTTAAATATTTATAATATTTAAAAGTTTTTTATATAGATATGAACAAAGGCTGATATAATATAATTGTATCAGCCTTTAACTAATGGTTATTTTCCTATAAACGGTTTTCTGACATAATCTGAAGCAGCATATAAATTTGACTGATTTGAGACTAAATAGTACAAATCAGATGCAGCAATATCATATTTCAGTAACTTATGAAGACTTGAGTTTTTTGGAATTTCTTTATTAATGTTAGAAATAATAGGAATCGAACGGGTTGCTTTCTCCTTGATGTGCCGGATAAGCTCAGAACCCTTAGACGAGAATCCCAAGATTCGTCCGTATAAACAATTTTCTTCTGTTATATATTTAACATCCTGTTTGGATATATTGAGCAATATATGAATCAATAAGCGCTGTATACTGGTTTGTACATATCGCTTAGTTTTAATGTTTTTAATTAGTTCTTCAAGATTTTCTGATTTTCTGATATAATTCATGATTCGATATTCTAAGCCTTCTTTAGTGGAATAGATGCCTTGCAAGTCATCTAAGCCGGAAGTGAGAATTTTATATTGAATCAATTGGAAAAAATCGGATAAAAATAAAGGCTTAACGCCGGAAGATATATATTTTTGTAAATGATCATAAGCATCAGAAGGTATAACCTTTGATAATGAATCAAAAGATTGGTTTTGTTTTAGTTGATTTCGAATGGCTGTTGCACTGCAGATATTACCGCCAATGGATGTATCATGATATTGTGCGTCTTTTCTTTTGACGGTAATAGGTATAATGGCACTTTCTAATGTTAACAAGGCTTTAAGATATTCTATACCTAAAATATTGTTAGGTTTAGCAGCAATATGACTGAGATGGCTCATTCCTTCCAGGCTTAATTGATTGGCTTGTGCATAGGAAAGTCCTTTGGCCATGTGTTTTTTAAAAGCTGATTGGTAAGTTTCCGGTTGATAGGTTATAGTTTCAGCTATTTGCAGCAACTCTTGTATGTTCCCGTGCTCACTGCCAAATGAAATGTGTGTGACACATCCTAAACCATTGATGATTTTAACAGCTGCTCCTGCGAAATACTCTGCACTGCTGCAAGCAAAAACAGCAGGCAGTTCAAATACAACGTCTATGCCGCTTTTGACAGCAGCTTCGGTACGAATCCATTTGTCAAATAGTGCCGGCTCTCCCCTTTGAAGGAAGTTGCCGCCCATAACACAAATGGTATAATCTGCGTCTGTCATCTTAATAGATTCCCTGAGATGATAAAGATGCCCATTATGGAAGGGGTTATATTCAGATACAATGGCTAATACTTTCATATGATTATCCTTTTCTTTTTATTCTATTATACTACAATATAAATGTAAAAATATGCAAGTAATCGGTGAAAGTTTGAATTTCATTGTATCTTATAAGGAAAAAAGCAAAATAACACTTGAAAAAACGTCCTAATAATTTATAATTAATAATTAGTTAATAAAATATCAAAGAATGTTATAAACATTGATTTATTAATATAAAAAGGAGGAACTAAAATGAAGGTTTTAGTTGTAAACTGCGGAAGTTCATCATTAAAATATCAAACGATTGATATGGCAAATGAAAAGGTTTTAGCAAAAGGTTTGGTTGAGAGAATCGGGATAGAGGGGTCTGTTCTTAAACATGAAAAGATAGGTTCCGATAAAGTAGCGATACAAAAGCCTATGAAAGACCATAAAGATGCTATAGGCATGGTCTTGGACGTTTTAGTCGATGAAAAAAACGGTGTTGTAAAAGACATGGGTGAAATATCTGCAGTAGGTCACAGAGTGGTACATGCAGGTGAAAAATATAGTGGTTCCGTATTGATAACAGAGGATGTTTTAGATGCATTGGAAGAGTGTATAGAATTAGCACCTTTACATAATCCTCCAAACATCATGGGCATAAAAGCTTGTCAAGAATTAATGCCTGAAACACCGATGGTCGGTGTCTTTGATACGGCATTCCATCAAACCATGCCGGCTGTTTCATATCTATATTCTATCCCTTACGAATATTATGAGAAATATAAAATCAGAAGATATGGTTTCCATGGTACAAGCCATCGTTATGTGTCAGAAAGAGCGGCTGAACTGCTTGGAAAAGATATAGATTCGGTAAAATTAATATCATGTCATCTTGGAAACGGCTCAAGTATTGCAGCTATTAAAAATGGACATTCTATCGATACTTCAATGGGTTTTACACCATTAGAAGGATTAACAATGGGAACCAGATGTGGTGACATTGACCCTGCTATTATTAAATTTATTATGGAAAAAGAAGATATTGATGCTTCCAGCACAGATAATATTTTGCAAAAGAAATCCGGCGTATTGGGTATATCGGGCGTCAGCAGTGACTTTAGAGATATTGAAGAGTCTGCTGGTAAAGGCGATGAGAGAGCTCAATTGGCTTTAGATATCTTTGCTATGAAGGTTAAAAAATATATTGGTTCATATTTAGCTGAGTTAAATGGCGCAGATGCTATAATATTTACTGCCGGTATTGGTGAAAATGCAATTGGAATGAGAAATAAAATTGTTAAAGATCTTGAGGCAATGGGCATAATAATGGATAAAGAGAAGAATAATATCAGAGGAAAAGAAGCTGTTGTCAGCGCAGATGATTCTAAAATTAAAATTCTTGTAATACCTACAGATGAAGAATTAATGATTGCTAAAGATACTGTAGAAATCATTAAAGGTTAATCCAATTATTTCTTGACAAGGTTAAATGGCATAAGTATAATAAATCTGTTAGGTATTCATATATTGAGGTGAATACTTAATGAAAATTAACATTTCGGATCTTATATCAAAGAAAAGTGATGAAATACAAATTAATGAAAAGGTAATTCTAAACAAAATTAATCGCGGTGGGGATATATTTTACTTAAAAGGCCCTGTGGAAGTCAAAGGTAAAGTATTTAAAGCTGATGAAGATATTATCTTTTCCGGGTTGTTAGAGACAATCATTCAAACTGAGTGCAGCAGATGTCTTGATAATGTGGTGAAAGATATCAAGATATCATTTGATGAAAGTGTATGTGATGAGAAAAATATTCAAGAGGATGCAGATGTTTTATTAGAAGATGACTGTATTGATTTAGAAGAATTCTCGGAAAAGTTGCTCATATTAAAGCTTCCAATGAAGTTTCTATGCAGTAAAGAGTGTAAAGGCTTATGTTTGCAATGTGGGACAAATCTTAACAATTCGAATTGTAATTGTGAAAAAGAAGACATAGATATTAGATTAATCAAGCTAAAGGAATTATTAAAGCAGGATTAAGGAGGTGTTCTTATGGCAGTACCTAAGCGAAAAACATCCAAAGCAAGACGGGACAAAAGAAGGTCGGCAAACATTAAAATGACTGCACCAAATGTTGTGGAGTGCCCACAATGTCACGAAACGAAGCTTCCTCACAGAATATGCCCTAGTTGTAATTATTACAATGGAAAGGAAGTCGTTGCTGCGGAAAAGTAAAATGAAGCTGCTTATAGCAGCTTCTTGTTTTTCTAAAGTTAACAAGAATGATTATGAAACGATTAAGTATTTGTGTGGATATTGATGGCACCATTACAGACCCATTTTATTGGGTGGATGATGTCAATCAGTATTTTAACAAATCAATAAAACCGGAAGAAATTACAACCTATAATATTCCTAAGGCCCATAATATCTCGGATGAAGCGTTTTTAGAGTATTATATGGAACATGGGGCAAAAATGCATTTAAGTGCAAAAATAAGAGAAGGAGCGGCTTATTACCTTCAAGAGCTCCATAATGTCCATGATATATATTATGTCACTGCAAGAATGTCCCATATGAATGAAGTAACAGAAGTTTGGTTTAATAAATACAGCGTTCCCTTTAAAGAGATTTATTATCTTGGAAGCCACGATAAGCTCAATAAAGCCCAAGAACTAAATTGTGATATCTTCATAGAAGACCGATTAGAAAATGCTTTACAATTATCAGAGGCCGGAATAGAGGTATATTTAGTAGATTGTCCATATAATCAGCTTGAGTTAAATGACAAGATTATCAGAGTGAATACCTGGGAAGACATTTATAATGAAGTAAATAAACGTTTTAGAGAGTGGTGATTAGATTGTTTCAATTAGACCATAACTTTATCTATATAGCCATTATCATACTGTTTATTATTTTTATTTCAATTCAGTATACTTTAAATAAAATATATGTGGTTTTAAAAGAGATAAAACAAATTTTAAAAAGCAAGCGTGAGATATAACGTGAATAGAGTGAATACAATTTGAGCAAATTATAAAATGCCATGCGCTATACTGCTGCATGGCATTTTAAAACTAAGAAGTAAATTTTAAATAAGGTACAATTGTATTATTTATTACCTTAAATCTTCTAACAATTTAGTTTTTTCAATAGTTTGTGCATCTTTTCTTTTTATGATTGTAGCAGGAGAACCAGCTACAACACAGCCGGCAGGTACGTCTTTTGTAACAATAGCCCCTGCAGCCACTACAGCACCTTCTCCAATCTTAACACCTTCTAATATAACGGCATTAGCACCTATCATAACATCATCTTCAATGATAACAGGCGTAGCGCTTGGAGGCTCTAAAACTCCGGCTAATACGGCACCGGCGCCTACATGACAATTTTTGCCCACCGTAACTCTTGCGCCTAATACAGCATTCATATCAATCATAGTCGCTTCGCCAATTTCACATCCAATATTAATAACAGCACCCATCATAACAATAACTTGCTTATGAATTTTAACACGGTCTCTGATAATAGCACCGGGTTCAATCCTTGCATTAATTTCTGTTAAATCCAACATTGGAATAGCCGAGTTTCTTCTGTCGTTTTCAATATGATAATAGGATATTTTATTAGCATGTTCTTTTAAGTACGCGGTAATGTCTGAATTTTCTCCGATTATGACCCAAAAATTATCATTACCAAATATTTTTGCATTTTTACAAGTTGTATCTTTTAAATCTCCGTTAACATATGCTTTGATAGGCGTAGATTTATTAGCATCTTTAATATATCTTGCAATATTGTAGGGGTCGATTAAATCAAGTACCTTATTCGTCATTTGTTTCATTCCTTTCAATAGATATTAGCCCTTATTTAATAAGTCAGTCATATTATATAATCCTTTTTCGGCTTTGGCTATAAATTTTGCAGCTTTTATTGCGCCATGTGCAAAAATATTTTTTGAAAGTGCAGTATGCTTAATTTCAATGACTTCATCTGACCCGGCAAAAATAACAGTGTGTTCACCTGGAATGGTGCCGCCACGTACTGCATGAATACCTAAATCAGTCATTTTACATACATCACTTTTTGAATGTCTGCCAAATACATAGTCTTTTTTGACTTTACAAGTGTTATTAACGGTATCTGCTAATAGAAAGGCTGTTCCGCTAGGGGAGTCTACCTTCTTAGTATGATGCTTTTCGATGATTTCTATGTTAAAATTTTCTTCCAGTGGTGGAACAATTGATTTAATAGCTTCAGTTAATACATTAATGCCTAAAGACATATTGGCGCTTCGAAATACAGGAATCTTTTTTGCAGCTTCTTCCAATAAGTCATATTGTTCATCAGTTAAGCCTGTAGTGCATACTACAACAGGAAGCTTTGCTTCAACACAGTACTGTATCAGTTTAGGGACAATACTAAAGTGAGAAAAGTCTATGACTGCATCTGCTTCTACTGTACACTCTTGAGCAGAAGAAAATACGGGGAATGTATTTTCACCTGGAAAAGAATCGATGCCTGCTACAATTTCTATTTCGGGATCATTCACTATCAATTTTTTTAATGTATTTCCCATTTTTCCATTAATACCATGTATAATAACTTTCATTTTTTTTAGCCTCCCAAGTTACTTTAATGTTATGACAACGGACGGTTACTTAATTAGACCGTAATTTTTCATTTCTGTTTTTAATACTTCAAGATTCTCATCATCCATTTCGTATAGAGGTGGTCGTAAATCTCCGCCATTCTTACCCATTAAGCTAACAGCTGTTTTAATAGGTACAGGGTTAACTTCTACAAAGACAGAATCAATCAATGGCAGCAGACCGAGTTGCATGTCACACGCTTTTTTTGTGTCACCATCTAAAAATGCCATGACCATATCATGCGTATCTTTTGGAGCAATATTGGCTACTGTTGAGATAGCACCAATGCCGCCTACAGAGCAAAGGGGTATAATCATATCATCGTTGCCGGAGTAAAGATCAAAATCATCGGGTGTTAATCTTGATATTTCAGCAACTTGAACGATATTACCGCTTGCTTCTTT
>JAKSCF010000692.1 GCA_022360735.1 Clostridia bacterium | reverse complement strand
GCCAATCCTTTTCAAATTATAAATATTAATGCCCTAATTGTAAAAAATAGTTGTTGACGCGTGCATGCAATTGCACATATAATTGAATTAGGTGATAATATGGACGTACAAAAGCTAAATGATAAACAGGTAAAACTTTTTTTTAGCCATGATATATTTCAAATTCTTTCTCAACCGATTCGTATTGAAATTCTTAAATTTTTAGCGCTTAATGGACCCAATGATATTAATACCGTCGCTGGAAATTTCAACAAACATCGATCCGTTATATCCAAGCATCTAAAGCAAATGTATAACGCAGGTATTCTTATAAAAGCTAAGCAGTCTAAAAATACCATTTACCAGATTGATGGGGAGGCTTTCTTACAGAAGATGGAATTAGTTGTATCAGACTTAAAACAATTATTAGCCTGTTGTCATAAGGATTGTTATCAAGAACTAAATAACAAAGATGAATTCTAATGATTATTTTAGAAAAATTTCCTTAGTTTCTGCAACATACGTGCATTATCATGCACATATATTTACTATAACATGATCAAATCATTAAAAAGGAGATAAATGATGAAAGTAAATCTATATTATTTTTCGGGAACCGGCAACACGCTTTTTATCACGAAGAAAATTCGTGATCGATTCATTATGAATGATGAGGGTCATCAAGTTACTATTATTCCCATTCAAAATATTAGTCCATCCATAGAGGTAGCAGACAGCAGTGATATCGTTGGTATTATCTATCCCACCTATTTTTTTGATGCACCGGATATTGTTAAAGAATTCGCTAAAAATTTACGTGTTAGACAAAATACCTATCTGTTTCTATATGCAAACTCCGGCGGGTCCCTTGGCAATGCTCTATATAATATGGATCAAATTCTTGGAACGGATCAAGTAAAAGCCCGTTTCGAAGTTGTTTTCCCTGATAACAGCATTGCCTTTGAAAAAAAAAAAAAAAAAATACCAACCATGCTAACAGACGGAGAAAAAACAGTTGAAATGCATGCCAGTAAAAAAAAAAAAAAAAAAGTAACCCATAAATCTCCTAAAAACTTAATGCTTAAAACTGTAGAAAAAGCTGTAATACCTTTTTCTAAAATGTTTTTAGGTTTTGGCAACATGAAACTCAACTCT
>JAKSCF010000433.1 GCA_022360735.1 Clostridia bacterium | reverse complement strand
TATATGTCTTTTAAATATATATTATAGATGCCTGTATTATTTTTTATGCTTACATGAATACCAATCTCTTTTAAAGCTTTTTTCAGTCTGAATATAGTTGTATAAAGACTTTGTTCAGCTTTTTTACTATTTATTTCTCCCCATAATAGGTCAATAATTTTCCACTTGCTGACCCCACTCTTTCTATTAATGATTAATAAAGCAAATAATTCTTCTACCTTATTTGTCATCCATTTTACTTTCCTATTCTCATTTTCCTCAATAATACATATATCACCAAACAGTTCTATCTTTACATCTTTGTTACTTTGTTCTTCTCTTTTTCCTCTCTTTTTTAAGAGTCTCTTTATGGTTTCATCAACAGAGTCTTGATCTATAGGCTTTAATATATAATTAATCGCATTAAGTTGAAATGCATTTATCGCATACTGCTCATAGGCTGTAACAAAGACCATATCCATTTCCTCATCTTCCTTAATAAGCTTTGTTGCCAGCTCTATGCCATTTAAACCTGGCATTTCAATATCCAAAAAAGCAACATCTGGTTTGAGTTTTGGTATTTCTTTTAAAGCCACAGAAACCTTAGTATATGAACCAATAACTTGAATATTTGTATTTGTGGATATGAATTTTTCTAATAGTTTAAGTACTAATATTTCATCATCAACTAGTACAACTTTTAACATGTACGTCACCTTACCACTCATTATTTACTAACTTTAATTTTATCACATTTCATTTACTCTAAAACAATTTAACTTGAAGGTTTTAGAATATTTCGATTTAAAAAACATATTCTTGGACTTAATCATCCAAGAATATGAAACGAATATTTAATACTTTTGAAAATATTTTATACAATACATTTTTTCGCTCAATTTTCTTTAGATCTCCCCTAGAGCTTGTAAGAATCGATAAACTAAAACTGCAGCTTCTCCTCTTAGTGTCTCTTCTTTGGGAGCAAACAGCTCTTTTGTTCTTCCCTTTATCAATTCTAAGATCTTGGCTTTATATATTTTATCCTTAGCCCAATCCGATATTTCTTCATCATCCGTAAACTTCTCAACATCATCAGATGAGTCAACTTCAATATCTATATCCTTTTGCAATTGATAAGCTCTTATTAGCATTGTAGTCATCTCTTCTCTATTGACGATTCTATTAGGTGCATATTCTGTTTCACTTATGCCTTTTACAACCCCTGCCTTTCTTGCTGATGCAATATATGGGGCATACCAGGCATCCTCTTGAACATCTAAAAACATTGTATCTGCATCTTCTATTCTAAGTCTCAATATCTTTGTTATCAAAGTTGCAAATTCTGCCCTAGTTATACCTGTATTTGGATGGTAATATCCATTTCCATCTCCATCTACAATACGTCTTGATGCCAAGATTTCTATCTCATCTTTTGCCCAATGATTATCAGTATCTTCAAATGTTTTTGTATACTCCGTTATGGCTATTTTGTCACCATTTATTACTTTTATAGTAATTATGTCCTCTTCAGGGTTTACTACCCCGCCGATTGAGTGCCATTCACCGCTTTCTTCATCATATACATAAGCACAAAGATGTAGTTCATTCTCCACCTTGCTTTCATCATATTCAATCTCTATAACATTTTCTATTCTGTTATCCTCTTTATAATCTAATTCATGTAGATTTCCTATTATCTTTATTTGACCCTCATTTTGGTCGATACTTGACAAGATTTGTTTTTCTATTTCATTGACTAAATCATCATCATCATCGTCATCATCGTTATCGCTTAACGAATAGACTATTACTTTTCTAATTACTTTGTCTGCTTCATTTCCATTCAAATCTTGCACTGTATATCTTAATGTATACCCACCTACATCAGTCGTATCTACTTCTCC
Source organism: Clostridia bacterium (assembly GCA_022360735.1). The sequence continues at coordinate 4,953 of JAKSCF010000433.1, read as the reverse complement.
TATTATCATAATTCTTCCGGTTATATCTCCGTCCAAATTGTCCTCAGCGGTTGCACCGAACTCAATATATTCCGAATTAACTGGTATCCTTACTAAAGAATTACCTATGAGCTTAATAACTGGCTTTGCGTCATCTTGCCCAATAATATTATATTTTTGTGCTACCAGTTCAGTATGCATTTCTTTTAAGGTTTCATATGTATATCCCTCTTCTGGCATTTGCTCTAGGATTTCTTGTGCTATATCATTTTTTAAATTATCAGTAAGCATATTATATTGGCTCAATACTTCTGATTCAAAATCCATGTCTATGTCCTCAATAATATTCAATACTTCATCAGTTGTTACATCTTCTTCATTTAATATGGCTACCATCTCTTGCTGCTTCTCTTCTTGAGTAAGATACATGACTGAATAAATACTTAAATGACTTGTAGTAAACTTCATAGTTCCTAGGTCTTCTTCATATTCACCTTTGACGTATTCCCACGTTTCACGTTCTTCATTGTAGTAGAATGTCATTAATTTAATATCTTCGTCAATCTCTTTTCCCACAACTATTCTTAATATGATTTCTTCATTCTCTGTTTTAAAGTTTTCAATTTTTTCTTCATTGACGATATTGCCCTCTTCATCTTCTTCTATTAACTTCATAGAAAAATCATATATATTATGCTCGTAAATCGCCATACTCTGATTAACTGCTTTTACATCATCATCTACCATTTGTTTGTTTTCTTCTGCTTCTATATCTACTTTCTCACAGATTAATTCAAGTCTTGAATTAGATGACATACGCTCTGTATCGATTTCATTTATAGGTATCTTTATGGATGCATTATTAGCCTCCATTGCTATATCTATATCTTTTTTTTGGGCATTTTCTACTTGTTCTTTACTAATGTTAACTTTAACCGGATTCTGGGTTTCAACCTCTTTCTCAACGATTATTACAACTTTTTCTTCTTTATTTTGTTTTGCACTCTCTATTGCATCAGCTATTTCTTCATCATCTATTTTTCCATCATTATCCACGTTTATTGTTGATTCAGTCGATATAGGTTTTTCTATAACCGTTACCGTTCTTTGTATTTGTGCCGTATTGCCAGATGAATCCATTCCTTTATAGACAAGTGTATATTTTCCTAATACGCTTGTATCAACAAACCCTTTAATCTCCACTTTATCCGATATATCTCCATCCTCATTATCAATGCATATAACACCCTTTTCTATATACAGTTCTCCTTTTTGTATTGTAATAGCACTTTCTCCCAATAAAGTGATCTCAGGCTTTATAATATCTGCTACTACCTTTAATACATATGTCTGAGTTATCGATGCATTTCCTTTAATGATATTTGCAGTTAGTATGATCTCTGTTTCTTGCTTTGGCGTAATGACTTCTCCAGCTGTAGTAATTACGTTTTCATCACTGCTTGACCATATTATCTGGCTTCCGTTTTGTCCCTCAGTTGGTAGTCCTATGTTAGCAGTAACATGCTCATTACTGTCACCTTCTACATAGACTATCTCAATGGCATCTCTGTCTTTATTAACCCACTCTTCATCATTATCAACCGTAAAGGTTAAAGTCTTTGCATTTCCATATGCATCTACTACCATCAATGTATAAATGCCATTCTCATTGATAATACTTCCATTTTCAAAGGGTTCTCCATTTAGCATCGCTGTACCGTCACCAAAGTATATGGTTATGTATTCTTTGTATGTCATCGCATTTTCTACATTAACGCTAGGAGGGGTATTATCTACGGTAACGATTGCATCACTTGGATCGGACACATTTCCAGCTATGTCTACAACATATAACCGATACTTCCCTTCTTCTACCGGAACTAATATAGATACTGCATCTGTAGATGCCTTCGTCATAGTATTTGTTTCTTTAAATACTGTGGTTCCCCCAGGTGCTATCCATATGGTATCATTTGCATCTTTAGTTGGCTGAATTTGTATGGGTTGTCCGCCTCTTTTTGTGATGCTATCTTTCAACACTTGATTTTGAGTATTTGGTGATGTTTTATCTATCATTACGGTTTTGGTTTGTACTAATTCATTTCCCTCTCTGTCTATAATCTTAACCTGTATTTCCATTTCACCTTCTTCTGTGATAACAAAAGGTTCAGTATATGTGATAAAATCGCTGATACCTGTATACTTATAATAAACCTGGGAAGCGTTTATGGTTTCATCTGAAATCCCATCTTTAACCAATGTGACGGTATAACCTTCATTGCTAAACTCCTTATCAGGATCAATCTCTATCTTTACAAATACATCTATTTCCCTATTTATTATTACCGTTACCGCTTCTATAGCACTTTCATTGCCTGCTTTATCTATAGATTTTGTTTCTATTTTTGTCTCGCCTTCTTCAGATATTGTTATAGGTCCTTCGTATTCAGTCCAAGGGGTATCTATTGCACCATTGGTTCTATATTTTGTATCTATTGCACTGCCGGTTCTATATAATATTTTAGATAAACCTGAGCCTTCATCAAGACCTGCACTTATGAATATCACAAAGGAATCATTGTAGAAATCCTTGTCTGGATCTTTTATTATGCTTGGCTTTGGTGGATTCGTTTTGTCTATATTTGTTATTTCTATTGTATCAATCGCCTCGTTGTCAGAGTTATCACTTACATACACAGTATAGGTACTATTTTGACTCACTTTAAACTTTCCGTCTTCTATTTCCGTTCCATATAACATGAAATACCCTGCATCTACTATGCCCTTTGCATATTTTGTTGATGAGACGCCGCTTCCTTCTTCATTAAAGATGGTGGTAACGGTTACATCCTCATTTGTCCATTCAGTAGGAGCCGTTTTAATTGTTATTGTCGGTGATGTATCATCTACAGTTATTACGGCTTTGCTTCCTTGTGATACATTTCCACTATCGTCTACTACATATACCCTGTAGTTTCCTTCAAGTAATGGTGCATTAATGCTTGTATTGTTTCCAGATGTTTTCGTCATGGAACCACTTTCTACAAATTCTAAGGTTCCTTCCGGTGCTATCCAAACAGTATTGGTGCTGTCTCCCGAAGGATTTATAGTGATGCTTTGATTACTATTGATGCTTATATTTTCGGACAGTACATCATCTTGAGTATTTGGGGCTTCTTTGTCAAAGGTATAATTCTCTTCCAGTACACTGCTTTTATTCCCATGCACATCATAGGATACTACTTTCAGCTGTATACTTCCTCCGTGAGCTGCATCTATTGTTATTGGGTTTGTTAATTCCGTACTGCTATCATTCGGCTCATCCCCATTTGTGGTATAGTATGTATTGGCTGCATCGCCTGCTGTAGATACCGTTACTGCTACACTGCTTGTGTATACGCCTGTTCCTTTGTCTACTGTTGGGGCTGTCGGGCCTTCTGTATCTTTTGTCACTAAAAGGCTGGATACATCACTAATATTTCCTACATTGTCTATAGCACGAGCTTCTATTGTATAATCGCCATCTGCTGAGCTGCTTAAATCATAAGATGTGCCACTATTCCAAATCCCAGCATTTATCTTATATTCATAATATGCAATTCCTGATTCACCATCAGTTGAACCGTCTATGCTATACGTTAAATTCCCATTGTCGGTTATGCTTGGAGAAGTTGGTTTTGTGGTATCAACTGAATAGCTTATCTCAGGATCAAGTCCATCTGCATGATAATCGTTATCAAAATACCATTCCAACACTCTGTGTTTCTGCCAATCTCCCCCTGTAGCAGCAGTAAATCCTACGTAATACTCTTCACTTGCATATAAAGATATATCAATATTAATATCTAAAGCCAGCACTGCACCAGCTCTATCATTTGTTTTATTTACTCTTACCTGCATATTATCTGACGCAGCATCATAATCGACCCATGCATAATAATCTGCGGCCTCATCATCAAAATAATCTGCCCCAAGATCATAATAAGCTCCCCCATATATATTTGTACCAGTCTGTCCATTTACATATGCTGCAATATGACTGTCACTATCTTCACTCTCCGGGTTACAATAGGTATCAAATTCTATTCCAACGCTGTTATTAATCCCCGTATATCCCATTCCGTAGCCTCCGATACCGCAGACATTGCTATTCTTAGATAAGATAAATACCATACCGTCTGCACCTTCAGCACCACCCGGCTTATCCGTAAACTCGAATTTGAAAGAGGTGCTAAATCCGGAATCAGCCTTTACTTTTTCTTTAAAAAATACGGCACCAAGTTGGTCGCCACCAGCCCCGGTTAGCTGTAACGCATTATCAATAATACCTTTTTCACTGTTTTCACTCCCTGTGAAGGTTAATTTGTCTGCATTGCCTACGGCATTTGCAAATGTAATATAAAAAATTTCTTCTGCATGAACATAGTTTTCATCTATTAGGTTTGGTAATACTGTCAATAAAGCAATCATAATCAATATTATTAGTCTTTTTTTGCTTATCATCAATTCATTTCCTCCTTTTTTTTAATATGTATAATAATTCCTGCACGTCTTTTCATTATATCAATGTATTCTTACAAATTTCTTACATAAAACGACAAAAAACTATAAAGCTTAAATTTCTTCATAGTTTTTCATTTTTTCAATATGAACCTTTATTCTAGATAATTTGCAATAAATTCAAAAACACTGAAAAGCACTTTCCTTTTTCGTAGTTTCTATGAATAATGCAAATTGTCATTAAATCTATGACATTAAGGCTATTTCATTATTTTATCTAATTTATTTCATACTTTTTTATACTCTTCCATAGAATTTTGTTAATATACCATCCGATGAATTACTATTACTCTGTCACAGATAATGATTCATCTATCTCATGGTTCATCTTGGCAATTGGAATCTTGAAGTGAATTTTAGTACCTTCACCTTTCTTTGTATTCAAATATATTTTTTTTTGATAATATTTTTCTA
>JAKSCF010000364.1 GCA_022360735.1 Clostridia bacterium | reverse complement strand
GCTATGATTGATAGAAAAAAAATAGAGCTTGATACAAAACCTCCACTGACTAAAGGCGAAGTGGAGAGATTAACAGAGCAGTTTATTGTAGAAAACACTTATAACTCTAATGCGATTGAAGGGAACACACTGACACTGCGTGAAACCGACATGGTTCTTCGGGGACTTACCATTGATAAAAAACCTTTGAAAGATCATATAGAAGCTACATCTCATAAAGAGGCGTTTGAGTTTGTAATTGAATCGGTTAGAGATAATATCCCTCTTTCGGAGAATCTAATAAAACAAATACATTACCTTATACTTAGTGATAAAAAAGATCATAGAGGTGTATATCGTAGAGTTCCTGTTAAAATTATGGGTGCAAAACACGAGTCTGTTCAGCCATATTTAATCATTCCAAAGATGGAGCAATTATTGATTGACTATAAAAATAATACAGAACATATAGCTACTAAACTGGCAAGGTTTCACATTGAATTTGAGGCAATTCATCCTTTTATCGATGGGAATGGAAGATGTGGAAGGTTGCTTGTAAATCTTGAATTGATGAAAGCAGGTTACCCGCCTATTGATATTAAGTTTACAGATCGAATTAAGTATTATAATGCTTTTGATGATTATCATGGTAAGAACAATGTAAGCACTATGGAAAAATTATTTGCAGGTTACATTAATGAAAGATTAGATACTTACTTATCTATTCTTAAATAAATATTTTCTAAACAAAAAAGAGAAATATCAAACAATTCTACTGATAACATTTTGATAACAAAAAGTTATAATAAGCGAAATACAAGAGCGAATATGAAGAAAAAACCACCCGTTTTAGCACGTTTTAGACGGTAAAACACCGTATTTATGCTTTGAAATCGAGAATGGGAATAGATACTCATAAAAGACAAGGTAGATTGTTTAAAACAATCTACCTTATTTTGCAATATAAATAACTTAATTTGTAAAATAATGGATTGCACCTTAGATAAATTAATTTCTATCTTGGTTAATCCGGTGTATTTTGCTATTTATTTTCTGTGGTTATATAAGTTTTTTATTCATAAAAAAAAGTATAATCACTTTATTTTACTTAGTATTTACCACCATAGCCACCGAAACATCCACAGTTACAGAATAAAACAACTAATAGTAGGAAGAAGAACAATAAGCTACTGTCGCATCCACCACCAAAAAGTCCACCTATTCCGCCGCCACAATTTTTTTCAGCCATTAAAATACCCTCCTTAATGATAATTAAGTTTTTTTGCAATGTTATATTGTATTTACTTCATAGTATGTATGATGTGCCATATAAGTTAACAGTAAATTGAAAAATCTTCCCTTTTTTAAGTATAAGTATGTTGTCTAAAGTATTTTTATCCATAAATATTGAGGTTCGCAGGTAAATTTTTACAACCAAAAAACCAGCAAAACCATGCTGGTTATGTAATGACAAGCTTTAGAAAACAAATATGGAGCTGTTCCTCGCTTAATTATTTGTTATTTCTTTTATTTTTATCATTCATGTTATTTGGAAGGACTTTTGAATTTTTCATCTTGCAATTGCCATCAAAGTTTGCATTACCTTTTACTATAAAAGTCTTAATATTCACGTCCCCTTGTAATACAGCGGTTTCATGTAATGTGAGCGCATCTTCTGCCTCAACATTACCTGTAATATTGCCATAGATTTCTACATTGACAGCCTTGATATTTCCTTGAACATGACTATCTTGTCCAACAATCAAATTACCTTCTAAAATAATATCTCCAACAACTTTACCTTCAATTCTTGTCAAGCCGGAAGATTCAATCTTTCCTGTTATAACAGAGTTTTTTCCAATGAGTGTATCAAAAGCGTTAGGATTACTATCAACTTTATTTCTGCTCATCAACTTCAACCCCCTCCTGCTATATTAATATATAATATATGTTACTATAATACGTCCTGCATTTCAATTGAAAATACATTTTAAAAATTATAATTCGAGGTATTTCGACTTTATTCCAAGTCTGATTTTTCTTAGACACTTGGCATAAATTAACCTTTCCTTACAAATTAACTTAAAGAAAAAAGGGGTCCAGAACAGTAAAATATTATTTTAATTGAAATATATTAAAGCTTTGTTTTGGTAAAAAATCAAAAGATTTAATAGGTGTAAAACCAACGTTTTCCAAAACAGCAATCATATCGATTTCATTGACAAAGTGTCCTATTAGATTAATGAAACTAAAACCATTAATCTTTTTGTAATCAATGACAGCTATTCTCCCATTTGGTTTAAGAAATCTTTTAATCTCCTTAAAATATGCTTCAGGTTGATGAATATGGTGATATATATTCCTAAAAAATATTAGATCACAACCTCTTTCCGGAAGACCTTTAGCTTTTTCCTCTACCAACACAGTCTTAATATTGGTTAGTCCATCATTTTTAGCTTGAGAATCAATATGCTGTAAAAAATCTCCATTGACATCCACAGCATACACCTCACCACCTAATCCGGTTTCTTCTGCAAACCTGATTGAATAATATCCTCCTCCTGCGCCAATATCCACTATAATACTACTTTTTCTAATTTCTAAACTTCTAATTATTTCATCAGGCTTATTTTTATCAGCACTCGCTTTATGATTGAGTGCTTCTGCACCATATAATAAACTCACTTTTTCTATCACTCCATCCTTATTTATTCTTTAAAAGAATTCTATACTGAAAATCTTAAATAATAATAAATTTAATCTTAGAATTTCCTTAGAGAATAATGAAAGACTAATAATCTTAGTCTCTCAATGGAATACATATGCGTATCTTTGTTCCTTTTCCAAGTTCGCTGCTTACATCTATTTTACCGTTATGCATATCCACGATCTTTTTCACCAGGGCTAAACCAAGTCCACTACCTCCAGTATCTTTGTTTCTAGCTTCTTCAACTTTATAAAACCTATCAAAAATCCTTTTTACATCTTTTTGAGAAATCCCAATCCCATTATCCATTACCTCTATAATTGCAGTATTTTTTTGTTTGAATGAATTTACAGTGATTTCGCCATTATCTTCTGTGAATTTTACAGCGTTCGATAATAGATTTATAAATATCCGCTTAATGGCATGTTTATCACCATTTAGAATGATATTCTTATCCTTCTCAGCAGT
>JAKSCF010000480.1 GCA_022360735.1 Clostridia bacterium | reverse complement strand
CAGCTTGCGTTACAGCTATTTTTACGCGGGAATTGGGCGTAGTCAGTAGATATGCCATGGACCCGCTGTCTACATGCTTTGCGATAAGTTTATTGGATACAATTATACAATATATCATAGGAAACATAATGAAAATAAAGCCATAAAGATAATTAGATAAATACTCGGTTAAATCTGTACCAAGGTTTTCAAATCCCATAGCTTTAAGCATTCCTTCCGGAACCATATCAAGCATTGCATTCATTTTCTCAATATTATCCGGATCAAACATTGTAATACTAATGGATACATACATAAGTATTACAAGGGTAATCATCAATAAAATCACCCAGTTTGCTTTGGCTGTGGCTTTAAATAATGTATAATTCATGAGACACCCTCCTCTCCATAATATTTCATAAATACATCCTCCAAAGATTGTTGCTGAGCACTTAAACCTACAACACTACAAATGGATAGGATTTCAAAGAATTTTTTATAGTTATGACTTACGGTTATACGTACTCGGCGTTGAGATATTTTTTTAACCGTTAGGTTTGATTTCATCAGCTTGTCCACATCCGCAGAATCAGCAAGCGTTATGACATAGGTTTCCTGCTTTAAGGCATTTAAGGATTGAATGTCTTCAATGGCAACAATTTTTCCGTCTTTAATAATCCCGGCTCTGTCGCAGCTTCTCTGTACTTCTCCAAAAATATGTGAAGACATCATAATGGTCTTACCTCTTCCTTTCTCCTTATCCATTAATTCCATAAAAATATTTTGCATAAAAGGATCAAGCCCGCTAGTGGGCTCATCTAATATGTAAACGGAAGGATCATGCATAAAGGCCGTAATAATAGCTAGTTTTTGCTTCATTCCTTTTGACATCTTTTTTATCTTACCTTTTGTGTCCAGCTCTAACCTTTCAATTAGATTATCACGAATTGAAAGATCTTTAGTTCTTCGCATCTGCCCCATGAATTTCAGAAACTGCATCCCTGTCATATGATCTAAAAATGCAATTTCACCCGGAAGGTAACCTATACTGCTTTGAAGTTTTGAGGCTTCCCTTCTACAATCTATGCCATTAATTTTAGCACTCCCTTTAGTGGCATTAGCAAAGCCCAATAGATTTCTAATGGTAGTGGTTTTACCTGCTCCATTAGGTCCTAAATACCCAAAGACTTCTCCCTCTTTAATCCTAAAGTTTAAATCAAACACACCTTTACCGCTTTTATATACCTGAGTTAAATTATTAACTTCTATCATGTTGAACAACCTTTCATTACTAATCATAAACTGCTTAAGATTAGTATCTGTTAATATTTCTTATTTATAAATAAAATACCACCTTTTCCTTATAAGCGGTTTAAGGAGTATCTCAAGCATTTGAATGTGCTCCATATATTCTTTGCTAATATTTTTCACCATTATTTTTTATCTTGATCACAAATATTTTATGGTGTATGCTATAATAGTTGGCATCAGGCAAGATAATGGAAAGGGGTAATAATATATGAACGATTTTTATATGAATTCTCCGCTGGGAGAAAAGCTGAAAAACACGCGAAACAAGATGGGCCTCAGCCTCAGTGAGGTTTCTTCCATGACAGGAGTAAGCAAAACCATGCTCAGCCAAATAGAACGCTCTGAATCCATTCCAACAATCGCTACTGTCTGGAAAATTGCAAACGGCCTAAAAATTAAATTTGAAACGCTATTGGAAAATTCAAATAAGCTATATGATGTAAAAAGCATTGACAATATGACGCCGTTGACGGACAATGACGACCATATCCAAGTCTACTGCATTTTCCCGTTTTCACCCATAAGCGGTTTTGAGCTTTTTTACGGCATCCTCAAACCCGGATGCAATTATCCTTCGGTAAACCATATGAACAGCAATACGGAATATTTGTTGGTTTCTCAAGGGGAAATCGAATTAGTCGTCGGTGCAAATTCCTACCACATCAAAGCAGGCAGTGCTATCGCATTCGATTCAAAAGAAAACCATAAGTATATAAACAATGGCCAGGTAGATGCCATTGTACACTTCATAGTCAGCTATGAGTAGAGGCTCATAACCACAGGGAATCCCAAGGCTATTCCTTTATAGTGTACAAGATTTTACATGGCGGCTGTTTAGCCAGCATACTTGCCTTAATGAATGGGATATAATTTCAGATAATTCAGATATGTTATTGACATTTTTTTATATATATGATATGCTGTTGCTGAAAAAGGAAGAGAAACGGTTTGTATTTTTTTTTACATTTTCCGTCCCTTATAGCGAATAAAATTCCATCATAGGGGACTCTGTTGTAGTGATCGTGAAAAAAGAATAGATAAAGTTTGTATTTTTTTTGCATTTGTCGTCCCTTATAACGAATAAAATTCCATTATAAGGGAGTTTGTTGTAGTGATCGTGGAAGCGGCATGGCAATGCTGTCATGCATAGGTGCCATGATTCAGACCACTTGTTGTAGGATATAGGCGGCAATTGCCGTTGAAATAAACTTGTGAAAGAACGAGAGGAGATTTATTATGAAAAAAGATCAATTTGTGAAGGTTTTGGAGACTGAGCTTATTCCGGCATTGGGATGCACCGAGCCGGTGGCGTTTGCACTTAATGGAGCTACGGCCCGCAAATATGCACCTGGTAAAATTAAGCGTATTACTATGGTAGGATCTGGCCTAATGATCATAGGTGTGCAGTCGGTAGGCATTCCAAATACAGGCGGTAAACGAGGTGGCTTCCTATCAACTGTTCTCGGTATAACAGCAGGTGATGCTGATCTAGACATGGAAGTGCTGAACAATGTAACGGAAGAAGACGTAAAAAATGCAGAAAAGCTTATAGAAGAGTTCGTAGCGGAGGGAAAAATCTCCATAGATATGGTCAGTCCAGCTCCATCAATTTATTTAAGAACCACATTGGAAACTGATCAGCACACAGTTACAGTTAGTATGTGGAGCGAACATAATGGTATCAAATACATTGAAAAGGACGGCGAAGTGCTGTTTGGCAGCCGTGAAGAAGAAGCAGCAGCAGTAGAAGCTGAGAAAAATACCCACTTGGATTCTTCTTTCCTTTCAGTGGAAAGTATTTACGACTTTTGTAAAAATTGCGATATTAGCGATCTAACGCATATTAAAAAAGCTATGGAATTAACTCGGGTTGTCTGTAAAGACGGCTTAGATAATCCTTTTGGAATAGAAGTGGCTCGTACAATAAAAGTAAACATCGACAAGGGTGTGATTGCAAATGATGAGATTGCACACATCTGTATGTGGACCATTGCCGGTTTAGATGCACGTATGGGTGGTAGCGACTACCCTGCCATGAGTAACACCGGGAGTGGAAATCAGGGACTCCTTTCCAGCATGGCACCTATGGCAGCCGGCGAATACCTTAACCGCAGTGAGGAAGAAATTATGCGTGCCGTGGCGTTTTCAAATTTGATGAACATTTTTCTTGATTATAAATCCAACGAATATGCACACTTGTCTCCAATGTGTTACTGTTGTGGTGTAGCAACGGCGGCGGCAGCAAGTGGTGTAGCTTATCTTCATGGTGCGACAATAGAACAGATTTCAGACACTGTACGTTCTGCGTTGGGGAACATGGCAGGTGCAATTTGTGATGGGGCAAAGCCAAGTTGTGCTTATAGATCCTACACAGGTTTGGTGGGGGCATTACATGCTATGTTGATGGCTGAAAGAGGCCTTAGTTCAAGCAGCATTGAAGGAATAGTGCATGACACCGTAGAAGGTACCATCGAAAATATCTATCAACTTCAAAAACAATGTATGTCATCTACCGATGAATTTGTTTGTGATGTTAAGAAGAAGCAGGGTACGCTCTGCTAGAAACCATTACTCAAGTGGCTATAACACGGCTAACACATAAAAAACATTAGAATTTTAACATTATTTTATATGCATATAGCTTCATAATCCAAATTGTTTTTCATGGGTTCGCCGTGATGGATAGTATATAAAAAAATAAGGAGGTAGAATTATGGAACAGACGACAGGCCAAAGAGAAAATTGGAGTTCCAAAGTTGGATTTATTTTAGCCGCTACAGGCTCTGCTGTTGGTTTAGGAAACATATGGAAGTTTCCTTATATGGCTGGCAGCAATGGTGGTGGTGCATTTGTTCTTCTTTACTTAAGTTTTGTTGTTATAATTGGTTTTACTTTAACACTAGGGGAATTTGCAGTTGGAAGAAGAAAACAAAAGGCCACGGTAGGGGCAATAAAAGCCTATGACAAAAGATTTTCATTTGCTGGTATTTTAGGATTTATGGTTTGCTTCTTTGTTATGGGATATTTCCCTGTTATAGGTGGTTGGGCTTTGGCTTATATACCTAAGGTTTTAGGCGGCCTTCTGTCAACTGATCCCGCTGGATATCAAGCGACATTTGATAGTTTTATTGCTAATCCTACAGCTCCCATTATATGGTTGTCAATTTACCTTGTAGCTAACTTAACAATAGTTCTTAAAGGTATACAAGGTGGTATTGAAAAAGCTGCTAAAATATTTATGCCTGCACTGGCAATAATACTTGTTGTTATAGCCATAAGAGGCTTATCTCTTCCAGGAGCAATGGCAGGTTTAGAATTCTTGTTTAAGCCTGACTTTAGTACGATTGACGGAGGTGTAGCAGCGAAGGCATTAGGACAGGCATTCTTCTCAATCGGAATAGGTTTTGGTACTATGTCAACCTATGGTTCTTATATAAGAAAAGACGATAACATAGTGTCAAACGCAGGTTGGGTTGTTGGATTGGATACATGTATGGCTATTTTGGCAGGAATTGCATTATTTCCAGCACTCTTTGCTTATGGGCAAGACCCAGCAGGAGGTTTTGGACTAGTATTTACAGTTATGCCAACAGTGTTTGCAGGAATGGGTGGCTTCGGAATAGTGCTCGCTATACTTTTCTTCATAGGTTTATTTGTTGCTGCTATTACTTCTTCAATAGGTTTACAAGAAGTTGTTGTATCATACCTAATTGAAGAAAAAAACATATCAAGAAAAAAGGCTACCTTAGGTTCATCGGTAATAATGGTTGTAATGTGTATACTTGCTTCACTGTCTATGGGAGGAGTAGGACCCAAGTTATTTGGTGTTGGCGCATTCGGCGTATATGACTTCTTTTCAAGTGGTATGTTCATAGCATTAGCAGGTTTATTTGTAGCTGTATTTGCTTCATGGAGAATGGGTAAAGAAGAATTATTAGATGAGATTACAAACAGTGGTAAAAAACCATTCGCTTTATTTGATACTTGGTTTTTCGCCCTTAAGTATATTCTACCCTTAGTAATTACGTATGTTCTTATTTGGAATATTAAGAGTCTGTATGAAACAGGATACATTGGTCTATTTATTACAAGTATCGGTGTAATAATCGCATCCGTAGTATTTTCTAAAAAGTTTTAAAATATATACAGCGTAAGAGATGAAGAGCAATAAAGTTTTAACTTTATAACAGTAAAGAGAGTACCATGCCTTGAATTATTTATATTATGCATGTAATATAAAGTTAAAATTCAAAGCATGGTATTTTCTAAACATATAATAAACAAGTGTGCGAGGAAATATAAAATGAACGAAAGGTTGAAAGGCAGGCAATATGGATACCTTACAGATACTAATAACAAGAGATCTATAAGAGGGGTTAATCACCAACAGGTGGCAGGTTATTCAGTGGGAATTGTATATATCGAAGATGTATATTATCCCATGCTTCCGGGAAATGTAGTCAATGCTTGCACATATGATTTTCCTGTGCGGATGAAAGCTGTGCCTAACAGTGTTTGTGACCGACTTTTTTCGGCAGACGAAACACTATTAAAGGATTTAATCGAAACGGCTAAACACTTAATTGAGAAAGACGGAGTAAGAGCAATATGCTCCGCTTGTGGCTTTTTTGGAAACTATCATAAACAAGTAGCCCAAGCCGTTGATGTACCTGTTGCCCTATCCAGTTTAGTGCAAATACCATGGATCAGAAATGTTATTAAACCTAATCAAAAGATAGGTATACTTACAGCAACTACAACATCATTTACACCTAAGTTATTAAATAATTGCAATGTTACCGACCATAATAATCTTGTAGTGAGAGGACTTGAAAACGCAAAAAATTTCTCTGTGATTATTAAAAACCAAGGTTGCTTTGACAATGGTATGGCTCAGCAAGAGGTTGTAGATGCTGCATTATCTTTATTTGAAGACGAAGGTGATATTGGTGCAATTCTTCTTGAGTGTAGTGATATGCCTCCATATGCTGCAGCGGTTCAAGAGGCTACACAATTACCTGTCTTTGATTTCATTACTCTTATTAAGTGGCTGCATAATGCCACTGCACAAAGACCCTATTCAGGTTGGATTTAGAGATATGTGAAAATAGAAATTTTCTCTAAGCGGCTTTAGGATATGAACAAACCGAAAGAAATCGCGGCTGTTTCTAAAATGGAGGTGAAAAAATGGAACGTTTAGGATTTTATTATGATATGACGACCTGTGTAGGATGTGGTGCTTGCCAGGTTGCCTGTAAGGATATTAACCATCTAAACCCTGGTGAATTTTATCGTAGAGTAGAAACATTATCAATATGTATAAAAGATAATCCGAAATTGTACCATTATTCAGGTGCTTGTAACCATTGTGGGGAACCAGCATGTGTAAATGTCTGTCCTGTTGGTGCAATGTATAAAGGAGAAGATGGTACGGTTAGACATGACGATGGAAGATGTATTGGTTGTGGAGCCTGTATGTGGAATTGTCCATATGGTTCAATATCTTTTAGCAAGACAAAAGGCGTAGCACAAAAATGTGAATCCTGTTATGAGAGACGTGAAAAAGGCCAGGTACCTGCATGTGTTGCAGCCTGTATCACCCATGCATTAAAATTTGGAAATTTGGATGAAATCATTGAAAACGTAACGGTACAAACACTACCGATTCTTCCATCACCTGATCAGACAGATCCTTCTATTAGAATTTGTTTTCCAGGAGATTCTAACGATGAATTCTCAAAGGTGGAAAAAGGAGGAACTAATGGAAAATAGAATAGAGACCTATGTAATTTTAGGTAATGGAATTGCTGGAGTCAGTGCAGCAGAAACTATACAAAAAAATAATCATATCTGTCGGATTATTATGATTTCTG
>JAKSCF010000287.1 GCA_022360735.1 Clostridia bacterium | reverse complement strand
TTTTAAAAGCGATCTATAATTGAGGTTAAATTTAAGTAAAAAGCCTTGAAATTTTGAAATTTCAAGGCTTTGTATTATTTGCCAATCTATTTAACTAACTTAGATATCTCCTTAAAACCATCGGCTTTGGCGTTTCTGCATAATTCAAATAAGACGGATTCGTAGGTTGTGCCTATTGCGCCACTTTCTGTCATACGGCGTACAGCATATTTTTTATCATTATTATTTCGTGATCCCACACAATCATTGACTAAAAAGACATTATAGCCTAGTTCCAATAAATCCAATACGGTTTGCTGCACACAAATATGTGCTTCAATCCCTGCAATTATGACAGACTTTTTGCCTGTTTCTTTAAGCGCTTTTATAAAAGTTTCTTCACCACAGCAGCTGAAAGATGTTTTTTCAATGGGATCAAAGGTCCCCAAAACTTCTTTAATTGAAGGTATGGTTTCTCCTAAGCCTTTTGTATATTGCTGAGATACAATGATAGGCAAATCTAATATTTTGCACCCTTGAATGAGTTTTGCAACGGTCTTCTCAAGCTCTTCATTCATTTTCACAGCGGGCATCAATTTTTCTTGAAAATCTATAGCCACTAATATGCTTTCTTCTCTTTTTAAAATCATATTTAATCCTCCTAAGTATTTCCCCAGATTATTCACCATAAACTACAAATAATCTAGGATTATTTTTAAAGCAATTTGTTGAGTAGTTCGATTCCATTTGAATAATAATCTTTTGCTACATTAAAAGACCAGCTACAGGTATGTAAGCCTAAATTAATCATATAATATTTTTTCCTTGTTTCAAAGTCTTCCGGTAAATTCATATTTTTTTTTATAGGTTTTAAAAAATATTTCTTCTAATTCTTTATTATATAGCATGTTGTATTGATAAAGCGGATTAAAATCTATGCAAGGATCATCCATTTGACAATGTTCAAAATCAATTAAACCCTTTAATATTATTTGATTGTTGTTTTTTTCTACAAGCATGTTTCTATACGAGAAATCTCTATGGGTAATGCTGCTGATAGATTGTGGATTTAAATATTTATAATAATTTTTCAGTGTATCAAAAGCTTTATTAAAAAGTTCTTGATCCGGTAAGCTTTGGTTTTTAATCCTAGTCAATATTCGATGGTCATTTTGTTTTCTGTATTCGATAAAATCATAGAAAATAGGTCTTTGAGGCATGTCCACCCATCCGCCAAAATAAGTATCTTTTTTCTTCTTGTGTATTCCACCTAATAATTCCCCTAAAAGTTCAACCGTCTTCTTTTGGAGATGGAGATTTAAATCAGGCCATATTTCTTCCAAAATGTAACCTTTTATTTTTTTTGATAAAATCCAGAAGAATTCTTTCTCTCCATAGTCAATCATTTGAGGTATCATGGGATTTGCTTCAAATGTTTTCAATCCTCTTTTTTCGCATAGATACTTTATTTCCTTTTGATAGACTTTCAAAATATATTCTTCATCACCTTTTATCCAATAAACATAATTCCTATCCAGTTGATGGTGACCTATTGGTGTAATGTCACAGTTTGTAAGATTATTTTTTTTTAAAATCTCTAGAATTTTATCCATAACAACACCCCATCATGAGATTGCATTTTATTTATAACTAATGCCCCATTTTTTTACGTTATTGATGATTCTATAATTTGTAAGATCAAAATGAATGGGAGTTACTGAAATATAGCCTTTCTCTATTGCCATTACATCTGTATCTTCATCACCCATGTCATTTTTCTTTGGAATACCGGAGTACCAATAATACGCTCTTCCTCTGGGGTCTTTTCTGCTAGTGAAATTTTCTGTATACTCTCTTATTCCTAAAGGTGTGATTTCAACGCCTTTTATCTCTTCTTCAGGTATGTATGGGACATTAACATTTAGTAAAGTTTCAGGTTCCAGTTGATTTTCAGCCATATGCTGACAAATATTACGGGCTATCTTTTTTGCAGGGTTGAAATTCATAGCTGTATGATTATCCACAGAAACTGCAACCGAAGGAATGCCTAATAAAATGCCTTCTACCGCTCCAGAGACCGTTCCTGAATATAGGACGTCTGTCCCTAAATTTCCACCTTGGTTAATTCCTGAAAACACCATATCAATATCGCCATCCACTAACTCACTAATACCCAGCTTAACACAATCAGCAGGCGTCCCTGACACTGACCAGGCTTTCTCAGCACCTTCAAACTCTACTTCATGTACTAAAACCGGTACATGTATTGTAATGCCATGCCCGCACGCACTTTTTTGAGAATCCGGAGCAACAACATAAACATTCCCCACGTTATGTAAAGCTTCTACCAAGGATTTAATCCCTAAAGCATTAATACCATCATCGTTGGTTACCAATATATTCATAATCTCTTCTCCTTACAATCTAAATCTATTTTCCTATAATATCAATATTATAACAGAGTCTTCCAAAATAGTTTATTAAGTCTCTGTTATTTTTTTTATTTTATGAGTAAAATTCTTTTCTCATGCGTTGTAAAAAAATCTTCTTTATTTAAAAACAGAAACTTTGAAAATAAATTCAAGTGTATAAATATGAGTTTTCGTATTAAATAAAAAACTCATATTTATACACCTTAATTCGGTTTACAATGCCCTTATATCCTGTATGATTGCATTTTTTGTATTTCCAAGACTTCCAAAACTGCTCGTCTGTTAATATATGGATTATACTAAATATTAACATTTTTTTAATTATGACCATGTATAGTTCACGTAAAATATTTTTAAAGAAATTCCATAAAAAGCACATAATACT
>JAKSCF010000377.1 GCA_022360735.1 Clostridia bacterium | reverse complement strand
TGTATTGCTAAAGATGGTAGAATAGAAGCTCGTTTGGGAAATATTACATTGAAAAATGCTAGTGGAAACCTGGATATTAAAGGGAAGACTGGAAAAGTTATGGTAGCTTACAATGACTTTGAAAATCAAAACATAAAAATAGAAACTACAGTAGGAAGTATTACATTAAAACTTCCTAATACTGCTGAGTTTTTGCTGGAAGCTAAAACTTCCAGTGGAAGCTTCCAATCTGATTTTCCTATCAAAATAACTGATAAAAAAAATATAAATGGACAAATAGGAAGCAAAAATAATAAAGTGCTGCTTCAAACCTCATCAGGAAGTATGAAGATATTAAAAAGATGAAATTAACAGTTACTTCTTTCTAGCAATTATTGATATAGTTTTTCTGGATATCCAATATGCCTACCGCTGCCCATAAGAGGTTTGAAACAACTATTACAATATACTATAATAGTTTTATAATCACAGAAAAGAATTTGGAGGTTAGAAAATGGCTGAAATATTGACTTCTGAAGATTATAAAAAATTATCTAGATTTAATATGGCTTTAATGGATAGCAAACTGCATGATTTTGAATACTATGTTTTAAATTTGTTGCATAATATTTTTGACTTTGAGCATAGTATGTTTTTATCGTTTACAGATAACGGTGATTTGCAAAATATTGTTGGATATAATATTGAAAATACAATGATTAATGAGTATGCAGATTATTTCTATAAAAAAGATTTGGTTTTAGAATATCTCAATAAAAATAATTTGAGCAGCGGTCAACGTGTTGTACTCCTCACAGATATTTATAATGAAGGCGGTTACAAAAACATTGAATATTGTGATTTTATAGAAAAAAATGGTTTGTACTGGAATATGTCTTTGGTGATAAATGACAATGGAGATGGAATAAGACTGCTGCGTAAATATGAAAAAGGTAATTTTAAACCACGAGAAAGAGAATTAGCAGTACATCTGTGTAAAATTTTTAATTTCCAGTATAAAATAATAATGGAAAACAGGCGTTTGAAATATGAAGTGGATTTATTTAATAGATCTAAAGAAAATATGCATTTTGGATATTTAATATTTGATTCAGATTTTAATTTAATTAACTTTAATAAAAAGTCTTTAAAATATATGTATGATATTACCGGTAAATATGTTTTAGATGACATAATCAGTGAGTTTAAGGATATCATTACCAATGAACTGAATAATAAAACAACTGTCATTAATGAAACATCCATATTTAAATATATTACATCCTATATTATTGAAATCATACCATCCGGAGAAATTGAAGATAACAATTTAATGAAAACTTATTATATGGTCTATATTTATGATAAGAATTGGTTTAAAAAGATTTCAACCATTAGTATGCATGAAATAATCAATGAATATAATCTTACTGAACGAGAACAAGAGATCTTATTGTTAATTACAAAAGGATTGAGCAATAAAGCAATTGCAAATCAATTATCTGTTAGCATATACACCATCAAAGAACATATTAAAAATATATTTAAAAAAATGGATGGAAATAGTAGAACTGAAATTATTTCTAAAATATATTCAAATTTTTAAATACCTTCATAAAATATTTTTTATGACTCGACTTGATAAACTACCCACTTATGAGGGTAGTTTTGATTTTAGGCATTTTTATGAAGTGCAAAAGGTTAAAGGACCAAAATAGTAAGATGGCATTAAACTTGCAATATATTTTGGGTGATTGATTATAATTTGTATGACTGATAAAATAATGCTAAGAATTCGAAATGAAAAGTTGAGAGGAGTAGATGTTTTGGAAGATAAATCAGCAGCAAAAATGGCCGTTAACCAAGATATATTTGAAGCAATCATCACTCATACCCCCAACGGAGTTATTGTTACGGACAGGACTTATAATGTCATCTATATTAATAAATCCGCAGAAGAGATAACTAATTTTAAAGAAAAAGATATTATTGGTAAAAATCTTATAAAAAAGTTTCCTCAATTGAAAAGTAATAATCATATTAATGAAGAATCTCTTCTCAACCTTAAAATTAACGGATTGAATATTAAAATTAAGCAATTTACAGTTGAAAGTGAAGATGTAAAAATTTTTTTAATGATAGATACCAAAGAGAGCGTTGAATTATCTGAAAATCTTAAGAGAACCAAAGGCAGCAACGATGAATTAAAAGAAATCCTTGACGGGTCCTATGATGGTGTACTGGTAACAGATGGAGAAGGAAATGTATTATATGTGAATCATTCCTATGAAAGGATCACAGCTATAAAAGTCGAAGAAATTATGGGTAAGAATATGAGGGAATTAATAAATCCTGTTTGGATGCCGAATTCAGTGGCTTTTGTTGTAATGGAAGAGAGAAGAGCCGTATCTAAGAAACAAGTCACCCAGAAAGGAAAAAATATTATTGTTACCGGAATGCCCATTTTTGATAAAAAGGGTAATATTAAAAAAGTTGTTATTAATGTCAGAGATATAACTGAAATTTATAGTCTAAGAGAGGAATTATTAAAATCTCAAGTTAGAGAGCAATTTTATATACAGAAAAATACCGATTTAATCAATTCACAGCAAAATAACGATAATCATTCTGTTATTGCAGTCAGCGAAGCCATGAAGGAAGTTTTTTCCCTTGCCAATAAAGTTTCAAATTTCCAGGCAACCGTTTTGATTGTGGGAGAATCCGGAGTAGGAAAAGAGGAAGTTGCTAAGTTTATTCATAATAATAGTATTAAAAAGGAGAAACCCTTTATCACCATTAACTGCGGGGCTATACCGGATAATCTACTGGAATCGGAATTATTTGGATATGAGAAAGGGGCTTTTACAGGAGCTTCTTCATTAGGGAAAGAAGGCTTACTGGAAACCGCCAATGGGGGGACTGTTTTTCTGGATGAGATTGGTGAAATTTCATTAGATTTTCAGGTCAAAATTTTGCGTGTTCTTGAAACCAAGCAAATTACCCGAGTCGGTTCTGTGCATCCTAAAGATATTGATATCAGGATTATTGCTGCTACCAATAGAAATATAGAAGAGATGGTAGAACAAGGGACATTTAGGGAAGATTTATATTATCGGTTGAATGTTGTGCAGATAAAGGTACCGCCGTTAAGGCAAAGGAAGAAAGATATAGGACCTCTTAGTATGCTGTTTCTTAGTCGTTTTAACCAGAAATACAGTCAGAATAAAATATTAACATATGATGTAACCAAAGAACTCCAAGCCTATCATTGGCCGGGAAACGTACGTCAATTGAAAAATATCATTGAGAATATGGTGGTAGTCAGCAGTAATGAATACCTCCAAATAGATGATCTGCCGTGGAAGTCCGGTGGAGGAGGCATCATTAAAAAGACCATTGACTTGATAACCGACAGTGATGAAATAACAATGGATTTAGCAGTAGAATATTTAGAGAAGAAGCTGCTGGAGAAAACCAAACAAAAATACAGAACGACCAGAGAAATGGCAGAACATCTGGGGCTTAACCAGTCTACAGTGGTGAGAAAACT
>JAKSCF010000316.1 GCA_022360735.1 Clostridia bacterium | reverse complement strand
TTCACTCCTGCCGATAATGTTTTCAAAAAGAAACCCTTTTCTTGTTTTCATTTTCTTGGTTTCGATTTTTTTTTTTTTTTTTATACAACCATCCACCCTATTATTATCATTGAAAATAGGAATAATTCTTTTTACTTTATAAAGCATTTTTTTATCTTTTGTATCTTTTAACACATAATTTTGAGAGAATTCTCTTCCTGTTTTTAATACATCCAATATGACAGGATAAAATCCCAACACAGCTTCTGCTTTTTTACCTATTAATTTATCCGAATCTTCTCTTAATATTTCTAATGCATTCTGATTAAGCTCCGTAATCATTCCGTTATGATCTACTGCTATGATAGCATCAGATACTGAATTAAATATGGTTTTATAATATTCATTTACCAATCGAAACTTTTCGTTCATTTTCATCATTCTCAATTGATTTTCAATCGCCATCTCTGCTGCTAATAGTATTCCCGAAAGCTGTGCATTGGGTGTTGCAAAACCTGCTGCAATACCTAGTATTGCAATAATATCACCATCCATATTTCGAATAGGCACTGCTGAACAAGCGCGTTTTTTTAACTCATAGCAGTATTTTTCATCGGCCATAAAAGGCACTGCATTATTGTTTGAAATAACCATTGAAACCGCTGTAGTGCCTACAGCTTTCTCGCTCCATGCTGCCCCTACTTTAAAATTGAATATATGTTTAAAATCTTCTAATACGTCTTTATCCCCTGATACGTATAATATGTTGGTATCACCATCTGTCAAAAATACGATATATCCAAGACCTTTTATGGTTTGAACGATATTGTTAATATAAGGTAATGTGATATTGATTAATGGTTTGTACTGCTCTAATTTCTTTTCCAATTCTTCCGATGTAAGAATGACACTGGACCTGCCTCCATACGCATCAACTTTCAGCTCTTTACTTCTTTCCCATGAATGAATTACTTTCTCATTTACACCAGTTGGTCTTTCACCAAATTTTACAAACCTATGCCACTTTTTTATGACGTGACTGTTATGATCAATATTTACTAATGGTATTAAATGATTTTTCAACAATAATTCACCCCACTTTTAGAAATTTAACTTTATAATTATTTATTCAATGTACAAAATAAAAATCCTCCTATATTCAATAACATTTAGGGAATATGCCAATAAAAAATACCTCAGACCGAAGAGAAAATACTTTGCAATTGAATGCAGGTGTATAAATATTTGTTTCTTGTGTTAATTTGGTTAGAAAATTTAGGTAGCAGATAAGCTATAAAAGTCGTGCACAGACAGGACGTCTGTGAGCAAACGGTAGGTAGTATGATGTATAGGAATACAGGTTTTAAGAGGCTGATTTTCCCATATACTGCGTTAGAATCCATTATAATATCAAAAGTATTACAAAGGATTCCGCCTTGTCTATGAAAAAATCAATCCTTGTAAAACTGCTTCGCACCTAAATCGTGTGATTTTTTCTGTGAGGCTAGGCATCGTGAGGAGCAGGTACGGGCAAGTATCTGCGACGAATGTAACAACTCCTCGCTGGAAAAAGTACATGATTTAGGCTGTGTTTCTATACAGGATACCAGCTACTGATTGGAGGAATGAGGATGGAACAAAAAATAGAACAGCTATTGGAAGAACTCGATAAAGAAGAAGCTGGCTTGGTAAATAAAAAAAATCTTTTAGAAGGCATGAATATAGAATATCTCCTAGTTGGGGCTGCGTTATTGCTTGGCCTTTCAAATAATGAAAAAAGCATACCATTTTCATTAAAACTCGACCAAGATGATCCTGAAGATGCCTATGATAAAATTGCTAGAATAAATCATTTGGTCAAAGATATTATGCCCTATTTTGGATCAAACATGAGAAATATGTTCACAGGGATAGAATCTTTACTTAACATA
>JAKSCF010000447.1 GCA_022360735.1 Clostridia bacterium | reverse complement strand
ATTTCATTGTATGGCGATCACACCCGATCAAAAAATTATTGGTGTTGGCAGGATAAATCCAGATCTGCCACATACTATGCGTATACGTTATATGGCGGTGGATCAATGCGCTCAGGGCAAAGGTACAGGTAGTGCGATTTTGCAAAAGCTTATTGAGTATGCAAAGCAAAAAAATACAAAGTTGTGCTGGTTAAGCGCTCGAGAGAGCGCTTGTGAATTTTATAAAAAACAGGGTTTTACAATTAAAAGTGAAATCGAGTCAGAATTAGATATTCTTCATTTTAGGATGGAAAAGATTTTATAAAAAATATTGTCAAGCAATAAAGATTTATAAACTGTGCTAAAAGTATTATTCTTAGTTTCAAGCGGGTCGATATTGTAAAAGCGCTTGTATAGTGTGAGTGATTTAGGCCAGCTTTTAGGTGAGAAAATTATTGCTGACTTAGAGTCGAAAAGGATCTGCCTGTCATGCTAAGTAGAATTAAAAATTGGCTGTGGGACAAGGCTGTTAACATTTTGTTAACAGACACTAAAGCAGAGGCATTGTCTCCGACAAATTTCAAGCGTATGGCCTATGAAATTCGTCCTGCCGATGTTCTATTAGTGGAAGGTCGCTTTAGGATAAGCGATGTTATAAAAGTTATTACTCAGAGTTCATGGAGTCATACCGCACTTTATATTGGACGCTTATATGATATTCATGACCCAGTTGCCAAAGCACGCATTGAACAACATTATGATGGACCACCTGATGAGCCTCTCGTTATTGAGAGTCAATTGGGTGAAGGCACCATCATTTCACCTCTCAAAGAATATAAAGACTACCATACACGAATTTGTCGCCCCAAAGGTATTTCTCCAGATGATGCAGATCGTGTGATTAGTTATGCGACTACTTTTCTTGGTGTAGAATACGATATTCGGCAGTTGCTCGATCTAGCACGTTTTCTAATTCCATGGTGGACTTTAATACCACGTCGCTGGCATTCCAGTTTATTTGAGCATAATGCGCAAAACACGACTAAAGTTGTTTGTTCAACTATGATCGCTAGTGCATTTGCATCAGTACGTTTTCCAGTACTGCCTTTAATCTATCAAGATGAAAATAAAAAAGTAACGATTAAGATGAAATATTTAGGATTTATAAATACTTTGGATGCAACCATTCCTAAGGTCAATTTTTCTTTGAAATGTTCTTGAATATATTTTAATGATTCCTGGATAAAATATTGACGGTCTTCCTTAGGTTCTATGAATTTTACTTCAGACTTTTCTTCAATTGGCATATTGGCCTTGGCAACCGAATTCAACATTTTTCTAAAAATCTCTTTAAAATCGGCAGGCTTAATGGGTTTTAAAAGATACTCAAAAACCCGAAGGCTGATTGCTTTCTGTGCATAGGAAAAATCTGAATAGGCGGACAAAACAGTGATGCATGCATCGGATAAAAACTTTCTGGTTTCTTCAATAGCCGTTAGACCATCCATTTCAGGAATCAGCACGTCCATTATGATAATATCCGGTCGATGCTGCTTGGCCAGCTTAACGGCCTGAATTCCGCTTTCACAAGTTAATAAAGTGTCTTCCGGACAAAGTTCATCTTGTACGATTGTCTTGAGGAATTCTTGTTCAAGCATTTCATCTTCTACGATCAAGACTGTGCACATCGCTATTACCTCCCCATAGGCTGGGTGGGAATCGTAATGGTTACGGTACTTCCGCTGAAGTCAGATTTTACGATGTCCAATCCATATTGTTCACCGTAATGTCGCTTTAAACGTTTGTCCGTACTTCGAAACCCTAAACCCGAGTTGTTTTCAGAATGTTGTATGTTTTCTAAAACGTCTTTTGGGAAACCGGTCCCATTATCCATAATGGAAATAACAATCTTTTTTCCATATTTTTCTGCGAAAATACTGATTTTGCCGCCATCTCGTTTTGGCGTGATGCCATGAATAAGAGCATTTTCAACTATAGGCTGGATGACCATGTTGGTTATTCTGTAAGACTTAATATCATCTGACACGTCAATGTCATAATCTAGACGATTTTTAAATCTTACTTTATGGATATACAGATATTTCTCAATATTATCTATTTCAGAGCCAATAGTGTGAAGCTGATCTTCTTGTTTTAGGTTATATCGCAGCAAATCAGAAAGGCAATAGATCAATTCCTCTGTTGTATGGGAATGTTCAAAATAGGCAATGCGTGCGATACAGTTTAAAGTATTAAACAAAAAATGTGGATTGATTACCAAAGACATGTTTTTGGCTTCCAGGTCGATGATTTTTTTCTCCAGTATTTCTTTTTCAATAGACAGCCTTGCTGCATTTGGATCTTCTTGACTAAGCGTTTCGGATAAG
Organism: Clostridia bacterium; assembly: GCA_022360735.1. Next base: position 1,851 of record JAKSCF010000447.1, on the reverse strand, counting down.
TCAAGGGAAATATTCTTAGCAATATGGCTGCACAACTGCTCATGTATTTTAATTTTATTCGATTCTACGATTTTAAGAGAAGATATGGATTTTGCAATAAACTCCAATTCACGACTTTTATCGATTTTAAGGGAGTGAGCATCTATCATGTACTTTTGATATTCGGTATCCTGGGAGTATACACGCATACCGGCTATGTATCCCAAGGTCTCATCATGTACCGTAATGGGCAAAAGAATATTTTCAAGGCCATATTGGCAAACAAAAGTTCCCTCCTCACCCGATTTAAATCGAGATAGGTAGTCAGAGCATACCCGATTTTCCCTTTCTTGGCATACATGGGTACAAAAATCAGGGGATGGAATAAATTCGAGAAAAATATTACCCCCTGGATCTATCAAAAATAGGGAAATATTATCAGATAATGATAAAATACCACTATAACGGGAATATAAATTGGAAGCTATTAATTTTTTAAGCGGATTATAGGTTTTATTCATGCTTTCAGTACACCTTTTCCAGCTATATAATTTAATAAAATAAAGAAAAATTATTGAGTCGTCGACTGTCAAGCCCCTTAAAAATCAGCTTTCATTTAATTGTAATATATTATGGTATAAAAGTAAAAGCTTGTCTTGTGTTGTTGGGCTGTTTTGAGCAGACAAGATTCCTTTTATTTCAACGTAAGTGCCCAAGTCAGTAGTCCAATTTCTGGATTGCTGAATAAGTGAATGATCGTTAAATGGTAGGTGTCAAATTCAAAGCCCCGTTCAGTACGTTCTGAGCGAGGCTAGAGTAAAGGTTTTTGTTGTTTCAGACGTTTTTTTAATAAGATTTTTTATAAATATCAATCAATGCTTCTTTAGAAGGTTGTATTGGATTAGAAGGCGTACACGGATCAAGCAGTGCCCTTTTTGTCATATGATCCAGTGCATTTTCAAACTCGGTTTGATCAATTCCAAGGGCTTTGATATTTTCTTCGATGCCCAAAGATTTTTTTAATTTGGTTACAGCTTTTATGAAATTAACAGTTCCTTCACGGCGAGTTCGAGCTGGGAGTTGCAGAACACTTGCCAGCTTTGCATATTTTTCTGCAGCATATCCGTCAGCACTTCCTCCTAAATCGGAGTTGTATTTCATAACTGCGTTTAGCATAAGCGCGTTAGAGCGGCCGTGAGGAATGTGAAAAGTTGCTCCTAAGGCATGTGCCAAACTGTGATTAATACCTAAATTGGCATTAGTAAATGCCATTCCTGCCATACAAGAAGCGTTTAGAACACGATCTCTTGCATGAGAATCATTCACGTCTTTGTATATTTTCTCAAGATTTTCAAAGACTAGTTTGACTGCTTTTTCAGCAAGAGCATCTGTAAAGTCAGTTGCTTTTGTTGAAACATATGCCTCGATGGCATGAACCAAAACATCTATACCGGTATCCGCAACAACACGTTGAGGAACATGCTGAATACAGGTAGAATCCAGTATAGCAATGTCTGGTGCGATAAGATCATCTACGATACAGACCTTTTCCCCATTATCAGAGGTGATAACGGAAAAATTAGTTACTTCTGAGCCTGTTCCGCTTGTAGAGGGGATTGCAATAAATAGCGGTTTCTTTTCTGCTTCATCCTTTAGTTTCCACGCAAAATATAAGATGCCTTTAGCAGCATCTATTGCAGAGCCTCCACCTATAGCTACAATGACGTCTGCATTACTTTCTTCATACATTTTCATTCCATTTGCAACGATTTTAACATCAGGGTCAGGGCGTATGTCAGAAAAAACAACAGAACTTATTCCTGCTTCCTTTAAATATTCTATGGTTTTTTGAAGATATCCCAGTTTTTCCAT
>JAKSCF010000532.1 GCA_022360735.1 Clostridia bacterium | reverse complement strand
GCGCTCAGCAGGGATTGATTACAATGTCTGCAGGTGTTAAAGGCAACATTATGAGATTCTTGATGCCATTGGTGATTACGGATGAGCAGATTGACTGTGGATTGGATATCATGGAAAAAGCATTGGAAGAGAGCATTTCATAAATTGTGTTATAATAAAAGAAGAGTAATCGGATTTGCATTAATGCGGTTACCGAAGGTTGTTTAAATAGTTATAACCGTCCTCACAGCAGGGCGGTTATTCTTCTTTTCTGAATGATAACCCTATCTTTTTTATTGTATAATAAACACATAATAATGAATAAAGGGGGATACGATGAAAAGTATTTATATACGACATTCAAAAAAGTACGCAGTATTGGTAAGCATATTTATGATAATAAGCCTGACGTTTATATTGAGTGGATGTGAAGATTACACTTCCCAGTATCATGTAGTGAACTCAAATCCAATCAATAGTGTAAATACTGGATTTATCGTTCAAAGTGAAGATGGAACCATCTATTTTCAAGATGGTAAGAAAAACAATAATATAACTCAATGGAGTGAGTCCGGTAAAGTTATTTTCGATGATACTTATGGGATGTGTTTATCCATTTATGACAAATACCTGTACTACAGGAATTTTGGTAAGGGCTCACAACTCATGAGGCTGGAAATCGTCAATCCAGATAATAGAGAAATCATTTCAGATATGAATACATGTCAAACAATTATTGTAGATGATATGATTTATGCCAATATTGTTGATATGAAATCCAATAATAAAGATGGTTTGTATAGAATAAGTCTTGATGGGACTAAAAAAAAGAGGTTGGTTGATGCAGGAATAAACTGTATGCAGTATGAATCAGATTACATTTATTATGCTGTACAGTTAAAAGGACAGTTGTTTAGAATGGATTTGAATGGTAAAAACAAAGAAGAAATTCTATGGAAAGAAACAGGTGAGTATGTAAAAACAACACATTTCATAGTAAATAACGGTTGGATATACTTTAACAATTCAAATAGAAATGGTGACGCAAAAGGCGTTGGAGCCGTTGATAGTACGTTAAGTTTATGTAGAATACGTACTGATGGTACAGAATATGAAGAATTGGTAACAGGCTTTGTTTTAAATATTTATTCAAATTCTAACGAAGATTATTTATTATTTATAAATGAAGACAGCCTATATGCTATGAATCTTGATACCGGAGAGATTAAACAAATCCTTAATGAAGAAATAGATTGGGTTAATGTCATTGGTGATATTGTTTATGCATTGGATTGGAGAACTGAGAATAAAGATTCAGTAATCTATAGAATTGATATGCAGAATAATGAAACCACTATATTGGGGGAAGAATATTAAAGGCGTCCTTTAAGCAGGACGCCCGTTTTATAAAATATTTAAGACGACTATATAAACAGATTGACATTAGATTCTTCCGCATGGGCTAGATAAGAAGCCACACCTGCATAGTCAATACCGTCAATCAATTCATCCTTGGTAAGTCCCATAACGTCCATGGACATGGTACATGCAACGATATTAACACCATTTTCCATGGCTTGTTTAATGAGATCTTCGAGAGAATCAACGTTCTTGTCTTTCATAACCTTTTTCATCATAGCGGTACCCATTCCGCCCATATGCATTTTAGAAAGCTTCAGCTTTCCGGTTCCTCTAGGCATCATTGCACCAAACATAGAATCCAATAAAGGTTTTTTGACCTTTACTTTGTCAGTTTTTCTTAAAGCATTGAGCCCCCAGAAAGTGAAAAACATAGTCACTTTTCTTCCCATAGAAGCAGCTCCGTTGGCAATGATAAAAGATGCCAGGACTTTATCCAGATCACCGCTAAAAACAATCATAGACTTTCCATCATCATTAAGGAAAGGTTGTTTTTCAGAAGCAGGACAATCAGCAGGCATATTTAATCCTTTTTGTATCCAAACGACTTGTTCTTTGCCTCGTTTTTCTGCCTTTAACATTGTATTGCCTGTTCTCTGGCACCATGATTCTACATCTCTTCCGAAACCTACATCTGTAGCTGAAACTTCAATGATATCGCCTTCATTTAAATCATTCATGGTTTTGAAAACCTTCATAATGGGGCCCGGACACTGCAATCCACTGCAATTTACTTTAATGGTTTCTTTTATATCCATAGTTTCATTACCTTTCTGCATTTCAGCTTGAGTTGTAGAGGCAGCAGGTGCAGGCTTGTCAATATCTGCCTTGTGGAATAAAGACTTATACAGGTTGAAGCCTCCTGCAAATACTTTTGTATTAAAGCCTTTTTGGGAAAGAATCCTAGCAGCAACATAGGATCTTAAACCAATGGCACAATATATAACAATGGTTTTGTTTTTATCTAGTTCATCAACACGATCTCTTATTGACCCCAAAGGAATGTGGATAGAGTCTGGAACAAATCCGACCATTCTTTCAACGTCTTCAGAAACATCCAATACTTGGTATTCATCAGAATCTTTAATAGACTCATACTCATCCCAATCCATAAAATCAACCAGTCCGTTTAATATGTTTTCAGCCACGAAACCTAACATATTAACAGGATCTTTTGCAGAAGAGTATGGTGGTGCATAAGCCAATTCCAGTTCTTTAAGGTCACTGGCCTTTCCGCCTAACCTCATGGCAGTAGCTATGGTATCAATACGCTTGTCAACACCCTCTTGCCCAACTATTTGCGCCCCATAAATATTGCCTGTTTTATCGAATATCATTTTTAGGGCTAGAGGGCATGCACCGGGATAATAGCCTGCATGAGATTTTTGATATATAACCGCTGTGAAATAATCCTGCTTATGTTTTAATCCCCTTTTATTCAATGTTTTTTCATTTACACCCGTAGAAGCTGCTGTCATATCAAATACTTTAGCGATAGCAGTTCCTTGGGTACCTTTATAGGGTTCGTTTCTGCCATAAATATTATTAGCACAAATTCGACCTTGTTTGTTAGCCGGACCTGCTAATGGAATCATCGTCTTTCCTTTATTGATAAAATCAGTTACTTCAATAACATCTCCTATGGCATAAATATTTTCATCAGATGTTCTTAGATAGTCATCGACTACAACGCCTCCACGATCGTTGATTTCTAAGCCGGCGTTTTTAGCAAGAATACTGTTTGGACGAACGCCTATAGATAAAATCACCATATCGGCATCTACTGTATTACCGCTTTGAAGTGTAATGGTTGTAGCATCTTCATTCCGGTCAAAACGTTTAACACCATCTTTTAAAATGAGGTTGACATGGTTTGCTCTAATATTCTCATGAAGTATTTGAGCCATTCCGTAATCTAATGGTGTCATAACTTGGTCCAACATTTCAATCAGAGAGACTTTAATGCCAAGCGCGTGAAGGTTTTCAGCCATTTCTAAACCAATAAATCCACCACCGATGACAGCGGCTGTTTTAGGTTGGTTTTCATTGATATAATGCTTTATGGCATCCGTATCCGGGATGGTCCATAAAGTAAAAATATTTGGCGCATTAATACCTTCGATAGGTGGCTTTAAGGGCGTTGACCCAGTAGAGAGCACCAAAGTATCATATGATTCCAAATAAGTGCTATTGTTACTTAAATCTTTAACTTCAACCTGTTTGCTTTCTTTGTCAATGGAAATCACTTCATTAGTTAATCTTATGTCAATATTAAAGCGGCTTTGCATAACTTCAGGTTTTTGCACAAGAAGTGCATCTCTATCTTTAATGGTATCGCCGATATAGTAAGGCAGCCCGCAATTTGCATAAGAAATATATTCACCTTTTTCAAAAAGAATAATTTCTGCATTTTCATCTAAGCGTCGAAGTCGTGCTGCAGTGCTGGCACCACCGGCAACACCACCTACAATCAGAATTTTATGGCTCATTATATACCTCCTTTAATATCCTCAAGCAATACTTCCAATACTTTTCTTATTTCTTCATTTGCAATACTATAATGAATCTCTAAACCGTTTCGTTCTTTTTCCAAAACGCCAGAGCTGCGTAATTTACCCAGATGCTGCGATACGGTGGATTGAGGAACGTCCAAGCAATTCTGAAGATGACTCACATTACATTCTCCATCGTATAGCAGTTTCGTAAGGATACATAACCTTACAGGGTGAGAAATTGATTTTAGTAATTCTGCTTTTTGTTCTAATAATAGCTTGGTTTGTTTTTTATCAAAGTCCATTTTATCACCTCAACATTGTTAATATAATATCACTATATTTAAATATTACAATATATTGATATATATTTCAATAGTTTTCTAATATTTTACGCAACAAAATAAATTTATAATCATTAAATCCGCAGTCATATGAATAATATGTATTAATGCTAAATGTATAATGTGTGAAAGGTGCGTAAAAAGCGTGGAAAATTGTAAAGATGAGTTGAGAAAAAGAAAATATAAAGATGCATTACCTAAAGACACGATCATAAAAATACGTACAATTCTGAATGAGCTTGGTATTATACCTATAGAACACAATTGGAATAATACTGTAGAAGGGTATTTTTCTGTTAGATTGATGATTCAAGACACCAACTTAGGGGTTAATGGAAAAGGCACAACACATGAGTATGCACTAGCCAGTGCCTATGCGGAGCTAATGGAAAGATTGCAAAATATGACACAATATAGATTGACCATAGATGTTAGTTCCAAGGCGCATCAATATAAGAACTTCTTTTACTGCCCTGATGAAAAAGGTACTAGTATATATGATCTTATTTATTCCGATGACGATTGGATTAGGCAGCAAAAGAAGAAGATGCCGAATGAAGTAGACCTTCAAGAATTGTTAAAAACTTGGAAACAAATGTCCTATGAAGAAATTCCATATGATTTTATATCCATACCTTTTATGAACCTATGCACCAAAAGAGTATCCTATATTCCAATGAAAATGGTTTCTAAAATGTATATGTCCAACGGCATGTGTGCCGGAAATACAGCTGAGGAAGCAATTGTTCAAGGGATATCGGAGTGCTTAGAAAGATATGTGAATAAAAAAGTAATCGAAGAACAAATAACACCTCCCTCATATCCGGAAGAGCACCTTAAACAATATCCAAGAATATATAGAATGATAAATAATATTGAAGCCAAAGGAAACAAAAAAATTATCATTAAAGATTGTTCTTTAGGAAAAGGCCTTCCTGTGACAGCTGTTATTTATATAGATAAAATAATGAATGCATATTTTGTTAAATTTGGAAGCCACCCTATATTTGAAATATCGGTAGAACGTACTTTGACAGAGTTGCTGCAAGGTCAAGATATTAATAGAATGATGGGATTAATACCATATACATATGATATTGAAAATGCCGTATCACATGAAAATATTATGAACATACTGGTAAATGGGGCTGGAAGTTATCCGCCATCCTTTTTTGAAGATCAACCCAGCTACCAATGGCAGCCTTTTGTTGAACCGGAGCAAATAAGAAATAGTGATTTGCTCAAACACTTAGTCAGTTTCTTAGAAAATAAAGGCTATCATACCTATGCAAGGGATGTATCTTTCTTAGGATTTCCCAGCTATCATGTATTAATTCCTGGTATCAGCGAGGTTGAAAGCATATATAGCAAAAGGGAGTTGGATCATTATATTCAATATGTTCACGTCAAGAGAATGATTAGAAATTATAGTAAATTACCTGAGCAGGAAAAGAAAACACTTTTAGATTTTCTGGAGAAAGGAAAATACTTTTTTTCCAATATTTCCGACCTTTTATTCATTAAACTAAAAAACAATGCGCCTTTGCAAGCTTCCAGCGTAGGCTTATTTGTCGCGGCAGCCTATTGTGACTTTGGATATTATCAGAAGGCTTATAGTGTTTTTTCAAAATGGTTTTCTTTTTCATCAGCCCAAAAAGAAAACATGGATAAAGTTCCTTATTATCGGTGTATTTTAAATTATTTACGTATGAAAACGGAGGGGTTTACAGAAGAAATGATAAAAAAGACTTTAAAAATTTTTTATCCATCGTTCTTAGTAGACAAAGTCTGCAGCCAATTTGATCAAGGGGTATCGAGAGCAGAGACTTTTGTTAAATGTTTCGATTGTGAAAGATGTATGCTGCAACCCTACTGCAGCTATCAGAAGATTGAAGAAGTATATTTGATTCTTAAAAATAGTTTCTATCAAAGTACAATCTCTCAAAAGAACTTAAAAGATATCATTTAAAAAGCTGAGCATTTTGCTCAGCTTTTTCTGTGTAAGATGTATTACTATAATTATTCTTCGTAAGGCATGCCATACATGCCATGCATACTCTGCATACCGTGCATAGGCTGCATATACATGTTATTATCCATACCGTGCATTGGATTCATGGGCTGCATAGCCATATTTCCATCCATACCATGCATTGGATTCATGGGCTGCATATACATGTTATTATCCATACCGTGCATTGGATTCATAGGCTGCATAGCCATATTTCCTTCCATACCGTGCATAGGCTGCATAGCTTGCATTGGTTGCATTGGCATCATACAGTACATACCTTGCATAGGCATACAACACATACCTTGCATAGATTGCATAGGCTGCATAGGATACATAGCCTGCATCTGATCCATTCCACCATACATTGGTTCTTGCATACCGTTCATTGGGTAACTACCGCAATTTTGAGTGTAAGGATATACTTTTTCCATCAATAACCCTCCAATAGTTAAACAAAGTTTCACTATTAATATACGCAAATACGTGGTTATTGTGAAAATATGTGACTATATTTCTAACTTTTTAAGCATATCAATATATTTTCCTACGATACCGATGTTAATATAGTACTCTGAAAAATTATCCTTTTTTCTAACATGAATGACGTCGGCATTGACCAGTTTTTTTACATGCTGAGATATAGTAGACTGGGAGTAGTCAAAAAACTCTACAAGATCTTTATTATGTACAGTTTCTCTTTGTGAATTGTTAATAAGAATATATTTTAATATTTTAATCCTTACTGGGTGCGCTAGAGCATCTGAAATCTTGGCGGTTAAAACAATTTCACTTTCTTCATTATCAAAAACATCTTTTCTTATTCTCATTTTGGTACCTCTTTTATAAAATCGTTTATTTTAGATTTACATTATTACTATAAGATAAACTGATAAAAAGGTCAAGATAATGAATATCATGGAGGGAAAGAACGAGAAATAGCGAAAAAGCTATTTCTCATTGAAGTTAACCCAATCTCTTGCTTCCGACGCAGCTCAGTAATCTAATTCATTACAATTGTTGTTATTGTTGCTGCAATTTTCTTGCTTGTTATTACAGCTATCGCCTTGATTTTTCATATTTTTCATATTGGCCATTTTATACGCAGCATTTTGTTCCATTTTTACTTTCTTTTGTTTTTTATTTTTCATGGTTGTAAATCCCTCCTTAATTTTTATTATTTTCAAACATAAAAAAAATATGATTGGTAAAATATTAATTAAGAACTTTTTTTTTTACTTTTTTTGGATTACATCATATAATAAGATTGATATTTAAGGAGGAAAGAATAAATGTTGAAAGATAATAGAATTAGAATTATCGCGGGCCATTATGGAAGCGGAAAAACTGAATTTGCAGTGAATTATGCTTTAAAATTGAAACAAATAAAGCCTCAAGTGACCATCATAGATTTAGATATCATCAATCCCTATTTTAGAAGTCGAGAAAAAATTGATTTGTTTGAAGAGAAAGGAATCGAGTTGATTAGCAGTAGTTTTGGAAAAGCAATTACTGCGGATCTCCCTTCCTTGTCAGCTAATATTTTTGGACCTCTTCAAAACAAAGAAAAAGAAGTGATTATGGATATAGGAGGAGACCCCGTAGGGATGAAGACACTTGCTCGATATCGATCTTATCTAAAACAAGGTGAATATGATTTATGGATCGTTATCAATGCCAATCGTCCTGAAACATCCGATTTTGAAAAAGCAAAATGGTATGCTGAAAGCATTCAGGAAGAAGCAAAAGTTTCGATTACAGGATTGATCAACAATACCCATATGCTGGAACATACGACCATAGACGATATAAAAAAAGGAAATGATCTAGTATCGCTTTTAAGCGATGAATTTGCAGTTCCGGTAAAATACATCAGCTGTATTCGAAAACTTGAGACAGAAATCCCTAAAGAACTCAAAGGCGAAGTATTTCCTATCGACATGGTTATGCGGCAAAAATGGATGGAAACTAAGTAGCAAATATAAAACTGCTTGTTCAAACAACAAGTGGTTTTTTTGTCTTATAATATGCAAGAGATATTTAAAACCATAAATACGTATAAAGTACTATTTTTTTTATTAAAAATTAAGTAATATATTCGAATAGAAAAAAACAAAAAAGTGACACAATTAAAATATGGAAAAATATTAATTGTGAAGGAGACAGACAAAATGAAAGGAGCATTTATATTTTTAGCGACAAATGCAGATTCACAAGTAAATCAATCTACAATAGAAGTTGGGGAAATGCAACTTTTAACTATTGGGGTTGGAAGGTTTGATATTTATCCTGGTATTGGGAACAAAAGTGGCGATGAATTCTTTTTTACATGACTTCAGCTATTTTATTGGATATAGCAGTTCTATTATTGACGTCCATTTTTTTGAAGATATTAAACACATGAGTTCGGACGGTATGAGTACTGACATATAGTATATTACTAATTTCTTTATTAGTATATCCTTTGGTAATCAGATTTACAATTTCTAATTCTCTCCTAGTAAGATTGTAATAAGATGCT
>JAKSCF010000419.1 GCA_022360735.1 Clostridia bacterium | reverse complement strand
GTACCGGATGAAATCGTAGTAGCGATAGTGGAAGATAGACTGAAAGAAAAAGACTGTGAAGGCGGCTTTTTACTGGATGGATTTCCTAGAACCGTGAATCAAGCTGAACAGCTAGACGTTGTACTTGATAAAATGGGCGTTGCTATCGATCAAGTTATCAACATTAATGTTGATAAAGATATATTGGTAAGCAGAGCAGTTGGAAGACGTGTATGCCGCTCTTGTGGAGCGACTTACCATATCGAATTTAGACCAACTAAAGAAGAAGGCGTATGTGACTTATGTGGCGGGGAGACGTACCAAAGAGATGATGACCAAGAAGCTACTGTGTCAAAACGTATTCAAGTTTATCTTAACGAAACACAACCATTAATTGAATACTATACCAATAAAAATAATTTAGTATCTATAAATGGTGAGCAAGATATTAATACCGTTTTTAAAGATATTATAAATGCTTTAGGAGCATTATAATGATAGTCATTAAAAACGAAAATGAAATAAAATTAATGCGAGAAGCAGGCCGAGTGGTTGCGCTCGTGTTAGAAGAAATTGAAAATTCATTAAAGCCAGGAATCACAACTGAAGAACTAGATATCATAGCAGAAGACCTAATAAGAAAGCATAATATGATTCCTGCTTTTAAAGGATACAACGGATTTCCAGCCAGTATCTGTGTATCCATTAATGAAGAAGTTGTACATGGCATTCCATCTTCTGATAGGAAAATTAATGAAGGTGATATTGTCAGTATAGATGTTGGAACTATTTATAAAGGCTATCATGGTGATGCTGCAAGAACATTTGCTGTAGGCGATATATCTGATGAAGCTAAGAATTTAATCGAAGTTACTAAAAACAGCTTTTATGAAGGACTCAAATATTGTAAAATTGGATATAGACTATCAGATGTTTCACACGCAATACAGACTTATGTTGAATCTAAAGGGTGTTCTGTAGTAAAAGATTTTGTAGGTCATGGCATAGGAAAAAAAATGCACGAAGACCCGCAAATCCCTAACTTCGGGAGACCGGGCAGAGGACCCCGTCTTACAGCAGGAATGGTTTTCGCCATTGAACCCATGGTAAATCTGGGGACCGACGAAGTTCAAGTGCTTTTGGATAATTGGACTGTAGTAACAAAAGACCAAAAGCTATCTGCACATTATGAGCACACAGTAGCGTTAACGGATGGAGAACCAGTTATATTGACTACTGTATAACAAGTGTGTGAGGTGAAGAAATGGAAACAACTGGAGAACTGAGTGTAGGTCAAATCGTAAGTTCTAAGGCTGGTAGAGATAAAGACAGATTGTTTGTTATTATTGATATCGTAGATGATCAATATGTGCTTATTGCCGATGGTGATTTAAGAAAAATTGAGAAGCCTAAGAAGAAAAAAGTGCGACATCTTCTAAAACAGAATATTATAAACAGCGATATTAAAGAAAAACTTGAAAAAAACGAAAAATTAGATAATATATACTTGAGAAGAGAGCTTGAGAAATTAGGCATCATCTAGGTCAAGGATAGGAGGTGCATCCGTATGGCGAAAAAAGATGTCATAGAAGTAATGGGCACCGTAGTAGAGGCTCAACCGAATGCCATGTTTAAGGTAAAACTTGAAAATGACCATATAGTACTGGCTCATATTTCTGGTAAAATCAGAATGAATTTCATTAAAATATTACCAGGGGATAAAGTTAAAGTAGAATTATCACCCTACGACTTGACTAGAGGCCGGATCACTTGGAGAGATAAGTGATAAGGAGGGATAATAATGAAGGTTAGAGCATCAGTAAAACCGATTTGTGAAAAGTGTAAAATAATCAAAAGAAACGGGAAAGTAATGATTCTCTGTGAAAATCCTAAGCATAAACAAAAGCAAGGATAAACGGCAAAATATTAGCATGAGTGTGCGGCTGCGTTTTATCTAATGATAAAACAGACTCCTAATGACTAATATTTATAAAATAATTTTAATGGTACAGGAGGTGTAATGGATGGCTAGAATTGCCGGTGTCGATTTACCAAGAGACAAGAGAGTTGAAATTGGGCTTACCTATATATATGGTATCGGGAGACCTACATCAAATGTAATCTTAGCAAAAGCAGGTATTAATCCTGATACAAGAGTAAAAGATCTTACAGAAGACGAAGTCAGTGCATTGAGAAAAATTCTTGATACTGAATATGCAGTTGAAGGAGATTTAAGAAGAGAGATTTCTCTTAACATCAAAAGATTGATGGAAATTGGATGTTATAGAGGTATCCGACATAGAAGAGGTTTGCCGGTTAGAGGACAAAAAACCAAGACAAATGCTAGAACTAGAAAAGGTCCTAAGAGATCTGTAGGACGTAAGAAAAAGAAAGGTTAAAGGAGGGAATTAAATGGCAGCTAAAGCAGCTAAGAAAACAACACGTAGAAAAAAACGTGAAAGAAAAAGTATTGAACGCGGTCAAGCTCACATTCAATCAACCTTTAACAATACAATAGTAACTCTGACAGACCTTAATGGAAATGCAATTTCATGGTCTACTGCAGGTGCATTGGGCTTTAAAGGATCAAGAAAATCAACACCATTTGCTGCACAAATGGCGGCTGAAGAAGCAGCTAAAGCAGCAATGGAGCATGGATTAAAAACGATTGAAGTATTTGTAAAAGGGCCAGGATCAGGTAGAGAAGCTGCAATAAGAGCACTTCAAACTGCAGGATTGGAAATCAGTATGATTAAAGATATCACACCAATTCCTCATAATGGTTGTAGACCACCAAAACGTAGAAGAGTTTAATATATTGGGAGGTGAAGTAAGATGGCTAGATATACAGGACCTTCCTGCAGATTGTGCAGAAGAGAAGGACTAAAACTGTTTTTAAAAGGCGAACGATGCTACAGCACTAAATGTGCTATAGATAAAAGAAACTATGCGCCAGGACAGCATGGTCAGGGAAGAAAGAAAATTTCTGACTATGGATTACAGCTTCGCGAAAAACAAAAAGCAAAGCGTTTTTATGGTGTCTTGGAAAATCAATTTAGACAGTATTTTGAAAAAGCTGCTAACAAGCCGGGTATTACTGGTGAAAACTTACTTGTAATGCTAGAGACAAGACTTGATAATGTAGTTTTCAGAATGGGACTAGGATCTTCAAGAAAAGAAGCAAGGCAACTAGTTAGACATGGGCACTTTACCTTAAATGGTAAAAAAGTCAATATTCCATCGCTTCAAGTAAAAGAAGGAGACGTGATTAAAGTTAAAGAAAACAGCGCAAACTCTCCTAAATTTAAAGAATTAAAAGAAGCGTCAGTCAATGCTCCTGGATGGGTATCTGTAGATTTTGAAAAACTCGAAGGAAAAGTAATTAGTAGCCCAACAAGACAAGACATAGATATTGAAATAGAAGAACATCTAATTGTCGAGTTGTATTCAAAATAATAGTATTCATTAATCTATATAAAAAAGATTATAGAAGTTATTGCCCTCAGGTTATCAAAATAATAAAAGGAGGGTTTGGGTATGATAGAGATAGAAAAACCCACCATTGAATGTGTAGAATTAAGTGAAGATAACATGTATGGAAAATTTATCGTTGAGCCCCTTGAAAGAGGGTATGGTACAACATTAGGGAATAGCTTAAGAAGGATACTGCTTTCATCTCTTCCTGGAAGTGCTGTTACATCTATTAAGATTAATGGTGTTCTTCATGAATTTTCAACGATTCCTTCTGTAAAAGAAGACGTATCAGAGATTATTTTAAATCTGAAAAACTTAGCAGTTAGCTTAAACAGTGACGCTTCTAAAACCGTCATGATTGACGCGGAAGGTCCAGGTGCAGTAACTGCAGGTGATATTATTTCGGATGGTGATCTAGAAGTATTAAATCCAGACTTGCATATTGCAACCCTAGAAGAAGGGGGCAAGCTTGTAATGGAGATCAATGTATCAAAAGGAAGAGGATATGTTTCTGCTGAACAAAATAAATCAGACGAAACACCTATAGGCGTTATTCCTATAGATTCTATTTATTCACCTGTTAGAAAAGTTAACTATTCTGTAACCAATACAAGGGTTGGTCAAGTTACTGACTTTGATAAGCTGACCTTAGAAATTTGGACAGATGGCAGCATCAAACCTGATGAAGGTGCGTCATTAGGTGCTAAAATCATGCATGAACATTTAAACTTATTCATTGAATTAACCGAAAACTTTGATCAAGTAGAAATCATGGTAGAAAAAGAAGAAGATCAAAAAGAAAAAGTATTGGAAATGACTATAGAAGAATTAGAACTTTCGGTTAGATCGTTTAATTGTTTAAAACGTGCAGGTATTAATACCGTAGAAGAATTGACGCATAAATCTGAAGAAGACATGATGAAAGTTAGAAATTTAGGGAAAAAGTCTCTTGATGAAGTAAAGAATAAACTAGCGGAGCTTGGTTTAGGCCTTAAGCCAAGTGATGAGTAACTAGCAAAGGAGGGAAAAAAATGCCGGGACACAGAAAATTAGGCAGACCTACTTCTCATAGAAACCTCATGCTTAGAAACCTTGTTACGGATCTGTTAAGAGAAGGAAGAATCAAGACAACAGATACAAGAGCAAAAGAGACAAGGAAGATAGCTGAAAAAATGATTACCTTAGCTAAAAAAGGTGACTTACATGCGAGGAGACAGGTGCTCTCTTGTGTGACTGATGAAGATGTTGTAAAGCACCTCTTTGATGATGTTGCACCCAAGTACGAAGAAAGAAACGGAGGATATACCAGAATCCTCAAAATAGGACCTCGTAAAGGTGACAATGCCGAAATGGTATATATAGAATTAGTATAGAACTGGGTGAAAGCTCAGTTCTTTTTCTTGAAGCCCTAGCAGTAATCTTTGATTACGTCGCAGGTCTCATGCAAGGAGAAAGAAATCTCCGATTTCGTCTTCTCTACTGCGGAAGCCCTAGCAGTAATCTTGAAGCCCTAGCCAGAATCTTTGATTCTGATAGCAGGTCTCATGTAAGGAGAAAGAAATTTTTAATTT
>JAKSCF010000331.1 GCA_022360735.1 Clostridia bacterium | reverse complement strand
TTATATATAGTATAACAACAGGGCTGAAAACCAGCCCTGCCATCATTATAATATCTTAAACCATATTTTTCAGATCTTTGCTGACCATTAATTCCGCCTCAGTTGCGGCCATGACTTCTTCAACTGTAAACTCAGGATTGATTTCTTTTAAAAGCAATCCTTCTTTTGTAACTTCAATCACAGCCATCTCTGTGACGATTAGACTGACCTTTCCAACAGCCGTTAAAGGTAAGGTGCATTTTTTAAGGATCTTTGGCTTGCCTTTGTTGGTATGTGTCATAGCAACAATAACACGCCTTGCACCGCTGATTAAATCCATGGCTCCCCCCATACCCGCTACCATCTTTTTAGGGATGAGCCAGTTGGCAATGTCGCCTTTTTCATCCACTTGCAAAGACCCTAAAACCGTTGCATCCACATGCCCTCCTCTGATAATACCAAAGGATACTGCGCTGTCAAAGAATGCCGCCCCGGGTACGGTAGTGACATGTTGTGCCCCTGCATTGATTAAATCCTTTTCTATATGTTCCTCATCCGGCTCAGGTCCTAAACCAACAAACCCATTCTCAGATTGAAAGGTAATGTCTAAGCCCTCAGGGATATAGTTAGCAACCTGAGTTGGCAGTCCTATGCCTAAGTTGACCACATCTCCGTCTTTTAATTCCCCAGCCACTCTTTTTGCTATAAAAGCTTTTACATCATTCATTTTAGACTTCACCTCCAACGATATAATCTACAAAAATATGAGGTGTCATCACATGGTTTGGATCAATCTCTCCAACCTCAACAATTTTTTCTGCTCCTACAATAACGGTATCCGCAGCGGTTGCCATGAGTGTATTGAAATTTCTTGTAGATTGGTTATAAACGATATTCCCCTTTTTATCTGCTACAGAGCCTCTGATCAATGCAAAATCTGCTCTCATAGGTAGCTCCAGTAAGAAAGATTCTCCCTTTATTTCAATAATCTCTTTACCCTCTTGCACAATAGTCCCTAAACCGGTTTGTGTTAATACACCGCCCAGACCTGCACCACCGGCTCTTATCTGCTCTGCCAGAGTACCTTGAGGGACCAAATCGATGTCCATTGTGCCTTCTGTCATTTGTTTACCTGCTTCCGGATTCAGTCCAATATGAGAGGCAACCAGCTTTTTCACTCTTCTATTAAGAATTAGCTTTCCAATACCTGTTTCTCTTAACCCTGCATCATTCCCTATAATGGTTAAATCTTTTACACCCTTTTCAAGCAACGCATCTACCAGTATCTCCGGCGTTCCGTTAGACATAAATCCGCCGATCATAATGGAAGCACCGTCATGAATATCTTTTATTGCTTCTTGTGCCGTTACAAGTTTGTTCATCTCTACATCACTCCT
>JAKSCF010000001.1 GCA_022360735.1 Clostridia bacterium | reverse complement strand
CTAATTTTTTTGCAAATTCTGCTGCTTTATCGTAATTTATATTGAGTTGGTCATCGAAAGGCGTAACCATAGCTGTAATTATTCTCCCCCATTTAATCATCGAACTTCTAACCTCCATCCATTTATTTCATCACATTAAGCTTTATGGGACGAACCGGTTTTCTATAGCTTGAAACCCCGATATCTTCTAATTTCCTTCCTGTTTCTCTCGCCAATATTTTTTCAACCGCCTTTCTGCACGTTCTTCCTTGGCACAGACCCATACTGGCTCTTGTAAATTTTTTTATCTCATCCACAGAATTGGCCCCATTTTTAATAGCTTGAACAATCTCTTCTTCTGTGACTTCCTCGCACCTACAAATGATTTTATTCATTATATTATTCACTTCCTAATTCATCATGCTTATGTAAACTGCTTTCATACTTACTCCAGTAAGCCAAGACATCTTTCATTAAATTATCCAAATGTTCTTCCATTAGTTCTTTGGCACCTATTTCGTCGCCTTCTTTAATGGCATTAAAAATCATTTTATGATATTTACTATAGGGTGAGTTAACTTGTAATCTTAGGTCTTCAAAAAGACTTGATTGCTGCTTAAGTGTTGCGATAATATTATACATTGACTCTAAGACAACATTTCTTGAAGCTTTTGCGATGGTCCGATGAAATTCTATGTCTTCATCAGCAATGCTCTCACTTCTTTTAGATTTTTCTTCTTGTAATTGCATGACCTCTTCCAGATGATTTAACTCGTCTTCTGTAATATATCGAGTGGCCAGCACAACGGTTTCTCTTTCGATGGCTTTTCTGGCTTGAATGACCATAGAAAAATTTTCAAGCAATTGGCTGGTTATGATTTCGTCCATTTTTTCTTTATGAACATTAATTTTATTAATGGTTTCAGCTTTTTTTATAGCCTCTTTGCCTTCTTTAGTAATGACTCTGCCTTTGTTTTTTTCTTTTTTCAGATAATGATTATTTTCCAGCTTAGCCAATACTCTGCCAACTGTTGCCGTACTAATATCTATGTTTTCCTCTTTTAGCTTATTTTCGATGATCCACGAACCCAATGGTTTGTTGGAAGATAATATAATCTTCAAAACTGCTATTTCATATTTATCTAGGATTTGTTGCATCAAAATCACCCTATTAACCTTTCTTAATCATATGTATTATTCAAAGAGCTATCTCATGGAATCATTTCTAGCAATAAACCCTAGATAAATTAATAATACTTATTTCTCTACTTCTGATTGTTTTTGTCCTGTCATGATTGAAATTACTAGAATTAATATTGCTGATATTCCTAAAGCGATTAGGACTCTATAATTACCCAAGGCTGTTATTTGAGTAAGAATAGCTCCAACAACTATGCCTACTCTTGCCCCCCATGGCGTTACTTTGCTGTTTTTCTTACCTTTTTCATGTGCTTCGCTTGGTCTTTCTTTCCATAGCAGCCCCACAATCAGTAAAGGTACCAACCCGCCTCCGGCCATTTGATACGCTTTGGAAAATAGGCTTAATATTGAGCTTGCATAGATGGCTGCAAAAGCTGCAAATATTCCTATTATAACCGTAAAAATCTTAGCATATCTTACTAAATCAGCATCGGTTGAATCCGCTCTGAAAGGTCTGATCAGATCGTTAACAACTAAAACTGAAGCTGAATTTAGGTTAGAGTCCGCCGAGGACATCCCTGCTGCCAAAACCAATGCAAATATCATTGCCGCCACCCCAACGGGCACATAGTTCATCATAAACCAAGGCATTGCGGCGTCCGGGCTTAAATCTTGATTCATTGTATAAATAATCATGCCCACGAGAGCCGTTAGCATTACTGCCAGTATGGCTATTATGCCGCTGTATAATAATCCATTCTTCGCGGTTTTAGCATCTTTAGAGGCAAAACATCTTTGCCAATAGATTTGAGCCACTAATATACCGATACATCCGGTGACAAATTTGGTGATTAATCCCAAAGTGTCTGTTCCTGCCATAGACCACATTTCGGTTTTTCCAAGGGCTTCCAATCTCAACCCTATTTCTGCAACTGAAAAATCTACCGGTTTAAATGCGTATACATAAAATACGATTCCGAAAATAACCACTAATATTCCCTGTAGTAAGTCGGTCCAAGCTACCGAATAAATACCACCCAGTGTGGTATAAAGTATAAATACGGCTGAGAAGAAAACGATGATAGGAATAGGATTGACGCCTGTTATAACATTAAATATACCACCTAATGCTTTGCCTTGTCCACCTACCCAAGCGATCATAATCATTGCAGCTAACACGCCAGCCAATGCTCTCGTTACTTTGTCCTTTGTGATTAAATCATCCAACAGTTCAGGAAAAGTATTATAGGTAAACTTTCCTGCAAATCCGGCAATAAATAATGCAAATATTATTTTTGATCCTTGTTCACCTAATATAAATGCCATCCATGGTAATCCGATAGAATATCCTTTCCCGGCATGCCCTACAAAATTACCTACGCCCATGATGGTTGCAAATTGTGTAAAAAAGATAAGATAAATGGGGAATGACTTCCCGCCAATTGCATAGTTTGTAAAACTCTGACCTGCTTCATTTCTAAATTTTAAAGATATAAAAAGAAAAACGCCACACATTATGATTGTGATAATCCATAAAGTAGTCCCTAATGTCAAAACAACCCCCACCTTTTTTTAAAATATATTGAAGATTTGGATCCGTATATGCTCCCCTCCTTTTTATCCAAATCTACTGATATCTAACTCATCAATAACCATTGAAGTTTTTTCTCTGCATACCAATTGTGACACTAGTTTTCCCGTTATAGGTGCCAACGCAATCCCGTCTCCTCCATGACCTGAAGCGATAAAGAATCCTTCTTTTTCTTTAACTTCGCAGATGATTGGGCTTCCATCTTGAGAAGAGGGTCTAAATCCTGCAAAGGTCCTTATTATATGTATATTTTTAAAGATAGGAAAAAAATCAGTAATTTGTTTTATTAGTATATGGATGGCTTCGTATGTGGTATTTTTATCAAAGCTGCCTTTCTCTCTTGTACTTCCGATTAGGTAATTCCCATCCCCTGTCTGTGAAAACGCAAGCCCGATGCCTAATTTTCTGTTAATAGAATTTTCCTCAATCAAATCCGGGTTTAACTTGGATATGATGTAATCTGAACTCCAAATATTCTCCTTCCCCAGAGATGGCAGTTGCTCGGTTACAAGAATTTGTCCTTTTAGTGATGTTATTGGTATTTCTACATCAACCAGTCGGCCTACTTCCGAAGCCCAGGCCCCGGCTGCATTCACAATGTTTTCAGTTTCTATACGGTTTCCATCATCCAATAAGATTTCCCACCAACTGCTCTTAGGATTTATTTCACAGATATGTTTTTTTCTAAAGATATCCATATTCATGTCCAGACTTTTATTCAGCAATGCCTTCATAAGGCGTAATGGGTCAACTTGAGAATCTTTTGTTCCATAAGTAGAAGCAATAATCCCCTCTTTTACATAGGGATGTTTTTTCTTAACCTCTTTTTTATCTATTAATTCAATATCTAAGCCAAAATGCCTTTGCTTCTCAACATAGTCTTCCATTAAGCCAAGATATTTCTCTTTATCAATTAATATCATTCCTCCTCGTGTATGAAACCCTATGTCCATTCCCAGCTCATGAGAAAAACTTTTGTAGATCTCTAAGCTTTCAATTGCCATTTCAAGCGTTTTACCGGGTTTTTTTTGATTGTAGGAGTATCATGTCATCACAAGCCCCTGACGCACCTGCACCAATCTCATTCTTTTCTATCAGCGCTACCTTTTTACCTTTTTTAAGTAAAAAATAAGAACAAGAAAGACCCATAACACCCCCGCCAATAATAACGACATCATATTTCTTCATATCTGCTTACCTCATTGCTCATCATGTGATGAGTTGTTATTTTTATGATACTACGCCTCTGTCCGTCTTGTCAACAATTTTTCCGACAATTCTTATTTTTCTCAATTTTCTAAACGTTTCTATTGACTTTAAACTATTGTGTCATGTATAATTAAATTGCTACTCATCATATGATTAGTGGTATTGTTTTAAAGATACTGTACTGTATAATAACCGGGGGGTACTAAATTTATGTTAAATAAATTGTTAGCAATAGATTTAACAAAGGAAACAATAAAAGAAATCGGCCTAGAAAAAGATGTTTATAAAAAGTTTATAGGCGGAAAAGGCTTGGGGGCCTATTTGTTATTCAAGTATTTAAAAAAAGGAACAGATGCATTAGCGCCTGAAAATCCATTATTATTTCTTACCGGTCCTTTAACAGGGAGTTTATTTCCTACCTCCGGAAGAATGGTAATTGTCAGCAAATCCCCATTAACAAGCACCTATACGGATTCACATGTCGGCGGACATTTAGGACCGGAAATCAGAAAAGCAGGGTATGACGGCATTATCATTACAGGAAAAAGTGCCGCTAAAAAATACCTGTGGATTGAAGATAAAAAAGTTGAATTCAAAGATAGTGAGCATATCTGGGGAAAGCAGGTTTCAGATACGGTTGAATTGCTCCGAAAAGAAACGGATTCTAAGGCAAAAGTCGCTTGCATCGGCCCAGCAGGGGAAAATATCTCACGCATTTCTTCCATCATGATTGATAAGGATAGTGACAAAAAGAGAGCAGGCATCGCCGGGAGAACAGGATTAGGCGCTGTTATGGGATCAAAAAATTTAAAAGCCGTTGTTATAAAAGGAAACCGTCCACTAGTATATGAGGACAACGCACTCATCCACCAAAGCAGTCAAGCAACCAAAAAGGTGATTCAATCCAATGATTTTATGAAAGTAAGACGGAATTACGGCAGTGCGAATCTAATCGGACCCATGAATGAAGCAGGGTTTTTACCCACACGCAATTTTCAAGATGGGTTTATTAAAGATGGAGAAAGCCTATACTGCGAAAACATGAATCGTTATAAAAGCAGAAATGCAACCTGTTTTAACTGTCCTATCGCCTGCGGTCAAGTCATTAAAACGAAAAGTGAAAGTGAAGTCAAGGTGGAATACGAAAGCATCGCATTACTGGGCAGTAATAATGGCATAACTGATTTTTTAAATGTGGCTGAGGCATGTCTATTATGCAATGAGTTAGGTATAGACACCATGTCAGCAGGTGTAACCATTGGATTTGCAATGGAATGCAAAGAAAAGGGGCTCATTGATGAAGGACCCGGATTTGGAGATATCCGGCAACAACTTAAATTGCTTGAGGATATGGCGTATAAGAGAGATTTAGGTGCGGTATTTTCTGATGGGGTAAAACGCGCATCTGAAAGGATTGGAAGGGATAGTCACAAATTTTCAATTCATGTTAAAGGTTTAGAAATGGCCGGATATGAACCGCGAACTTCGTGGGGAATGGCCTTAGCATATGCCACTTCAGATAGAGGTGCTTGTCATCAAAGATGTTGGACGGTGAATACCGAAAGGGCAGGGGGATTGAAAATGTTTTCTTTTGAGGATAAACCCCTATTCGTAATGGATGTTCAAAACGAAAGAGCGGCAGCTTTTTCCATGCTGGTGTGTGATTTTATGCCTTTTAAGCAAGAAAGTATTGTTGCTGCATGGGAAGCCGTAACAGGAATACCTCTTACCGAAGAGGAGTATCTTCAGGCAGGTGAAAGAATCTGGAATTTGATTCGGCTATTCAATATCCGAGAAGGTTTTGGGAGAAAAGATGATACTTTACCATCTAGGATGTTTGAAGAAAGCTTAAAATTACCAGAAGGCGTTTACGACAAAGATGCAGTGGTTATTCCCAAAGATGAATTTGAGGAAGCTTTGGATCAATACTATGAAGAACGGGGTTGGAGCCTGGAAGGCATCCCTACCTCTAAAAAAATTAAGGAACTGGGTTTAGAAGATTTATTGGGTGATGTCAATGGAAGTTTTCAATAGGATTGTGGTATCCAGTGAGCCTATCAAGCTGGATGAATATCTGAAAGCACTCAAAGAAAGTGAAGAAAACACCTGCATGACCGGAAGAGGTGTTTTGATTAAAGTAAATGGACATTTAATAAGCAGTAAAAAAATTACTAAAACTTATTTAAATGATGGTGATTCTATTAGCATTTATCCTTTATTGGGAGGAGGATAAGTAAAATTTACTTATCTTTACTTTTAATGACTAATAAATCGCCTTTGCCTTTATATAAGGTTGCAACAGGTCCTTCCATTTCATTGCTGATGCATAAGGAATCTCCTCTCTCTAATACTCTATTGTGTAAAGGATACTTGAAGCCTTCCAGCGTAATACCTTCTGTCTCTTTGCTTATTGAGATGAAGGATACGATATCCCCTTTGCAGCCTTTAAAGATTGTTTTCGTATCATTTGCTAAAAATATTTCATTATTGTCATCTATTAATATTCCCTTAACCTGCTTTTCCCTTATATATAAGAGATGATGTATACAAGAAAGGGTATGGTCCAGCCTGCTACCTGTAGCTCCGAAAAGACCAATAGTATCTGCTTCTTTTTCAAGGGCAATATCTATGGCCAAATGGGTATCTGTTAGATCCTTTTCAGGCGGGAAATCTCGGATTTCAATATTGAGTCCTTTAAAGTACTCCAGCATTTCTTTAGATGCAGAATCAAAATCTCCAACAATTAAATTGGGTTTAAGTCCCATGTTGTACATATGCTTAATACCGCCGTCAGCACATATGATATAATCAAAATCTTGCATCCACTCTTGAATATATGGATAATTATTAATCTCGCCATTAGACACAACTGCTATCTTCATTGACACACCTACTTATTCCTTACCCTAACCGTTCATTGTTTGCAGCATTTTCTTAGTTTGTTCACAGATGTCTTCTGCTTTAAAAACTGCCGAACCCGCCACAATAATATTTGCGCCTGCATTAATGGCTTGTCCTACATTATCCAGGTTAATACCACCATCCACCTGTATGTCTATGGATAGGTTTTTATCTTGAATTTTTTGCTTTAATTGGTTGATTTTTTCATACATAACAGGTATGAAGCTTTGGCCGCCGAATCCGGGATTGACAGTCATAATCAATACCATATCAATATCATCTAATATATAATCCAAACCATCCAAAGATGTGGAAGGGTTCAATGCAACACCGGCTTTGACACCTAAAGACTTTATCTTTTCAACGGTTCTATGCAGATGAACGCATGCTTCTGCATGTACCGTTATAATCTCTGTTTTACTAACATTAAATTTCTCTATGTATTGATCCGGATTCTCTATCATTAAATGCACATCAAGGGGTATTTGCACTCGGTCATTAAGGCTTTTTACGATTGGGGGTCCTAAGGTAATATTAGGAACAAAATGCCCGTCCATTACATCTACATGTAATAATTGTGCGCCGCCCTTTTCTACTTGTCGGATATCTTCATAGAGTTTGGCGAAGTCAGCTGATAATATAGATGGTGCTAATTGAATCATATTAATATCTCCTTTGTTCTTGTATCTCTTTTAATATGGATAAATAAGAATCATATCTTGATTCAGAAATATCTTTGGATAACACTTTTTCTTTAATGGCACATTTAGGCTCCTGCATATGTCGGCAGCCATTAAATTTACATTGATCAATATGTGGTATGAACTCAGGAAAAAAGTATTGTAGTTCTGCTTCTTCTACATCCTTTATCTCTAGGGATGTAAAACCCGGTGTATCCAATACATATCCGCCAAATTCTAACTCCAGCAGTTCTACGTGGCGGGTGGTATGTTTGCCTCTTTCAGATTTTGAACTGATTTCACCTGTTTTTAAGTCTAAATTGGATTGCATTTTATTGAGTAAAGACGACTTGCCTACCCCGGAAGGCCCTGAAAAAATACTGGTATGGTCTTTGAGGATTTCTTTCAGTTCCTTAAGACCCTCACCGGTTTTAGCACTTGAACAAATAATGGGATAGCCGGTTTTTTCATATATTGATATAATATCATTTTTTTTGTTCTCATCTGCAATATCTACTTTATTAAAGCAAATGCATATGTGTATATCATTTTGTTCAATAATGGTTAAGAATCGGTCCAATAAATAAAGATTCGGTTCCGGTCTGGTTATTGAAAATACAATAATGGCCATATCGATGTTGGCAACGGGAGGGCGAACTAAAAAATTATCTCTTTCTTCAATTTTTTTGATGATATTGGTTGCATCATTTTTCTTTGGTTCAACGCAAACTCGATCTCCCACCATAGGCAGGATTTTATCTTTTCTAAATAATCCTCTGGCTTTGCATTCTAAGATACCTTTTTCAGTTTTGACATAGTAAAAGCCCCCAATGCCTTTTACGATAGTACCATTAATCATAAAACTGCCCCTTTTCAAAATCTAAATTTTTCTCAGCAATTAGTACCTCATCGTAATAGATAGCAATACGTGCTTTACCGTATCCGCTAATCACAATTTCTTCTTCTCCGCTGTTTTCTTTATTGTGAACGTTATTGTACACCATTTCAATATTTCCATCTTGAATTTTAAATATTTTAATGGTAAAAATATCACTTTCAGCCTGATCATAATACAGTTTAAGAGGCACTTCAATCAATGCATCCGTATCACCGTCTACAGGCTCACTGGGTTCAGTCCCATTGCTGCCTTTACTCACCTGCAGGCTGATAGCAGTATTTTCTTTAATTTCTTTTCCTGCATCAATGCTTTGAGAAACAACTTGGTCTTTTTCATATTCTTCACTATCAATATATTCAACCTGGCCGATTTTAAGCCCTGCTTCTTCTATATCCGATTTTGCATCTTCAATGCCTTTTCCCATGACATTAATCATCAGAATGGTTTTAATTTTAACACCATCGCTTACGACTAAATTGACTTCCGTATTTTCCGGTACTTCTTCGTCAGGGTCAGGGTCTTGCCTGATTACAACACCAACCGGCAGCTCACTGGTTTCTTTTACAACAATCCCTTCTGCTAAATTGTTTTTATCCAGTAAGAAAAGCGCATCATTTAATTTTTTATTGATCAGAGAAGGCATGGCAATCAGCTTCTCTCCTTTGCTTACAGTTACTCGGACTACTGCACCTTCTTTGACGACGGTTCCCGGTTCCGGGTCCTGAGATATCACTTGTCCTTCCTGTAAGACGTTACTGTATTGCATTTCTTTTTCAAATTGTAATCCCAGCTCCTCTAAATTAGAAACGGCTTGAGTAGAATCGATATGCATAATATCCGGTACCGGTATTTCTTTAACAAAAAATAAACCTTTTAAAAACATAATGGTATTACTGATAAAAAAGGCAAAAAAGATTGCTAAAGTAATGGCACCGAGTTTAATGAATGTATTTCTATGTAATATAGTATTTTTTAAATTTTTCTTTTGCTTTTTTTTTGTCGTTTTTTTCTTTTTCATAATAGAGTCTGATTTTTCTCCGGAATCATTTATAACCGGTACTACCCGAGTTGCATTTTTATCATCATGGTCATTATAATTTAAAGATGGATTCATATACATATTGGATGAAGCTTTCTCTAAATCATTATACATCTCTAATGCATTTGAATATCTTTTGACTTGAATCTTTTCTGTGGCTTTTAAAATAATATTTTCTAAATACTTCGGCACCTTGGCATTTATTTTTGAAGGTAAAACCATTGGTTCACTGATGTGCTTCATAGCAACAGACACCGGACTTTCAGCTTCAAAAGGCACTTTTCCGGTAACCATTTCATATAACACAATCCCCATAGAATAGATATCTGATTTTTCGTCTACGTATCCACCTCTTGCTTGCTCCGGTGAAAAATAGTGAACTGATCCCATAACATCTTCTTTGTTGCTCACTATTGTAGTTTGTGTTACAGCTCTTGCAATACCAAAATCGGTGACCTTTGCGCGTCCTTCTTTGGTAATCAATATATTATGCGGCTTAATATCTCTATGAATAATATGGTTTTTATGGGCATGGATCAATGCTGAAGTAATTTGTTTTGCTATATAAATGACCTTATCTATCGGCATTGGATTACTGTTTTTTATTAAATCACTAAGTACCTGTCCTTCTACCAATTCCATGACGATGAAGTGGATTTTTTTTGCTTCCACTCCTACATCATATACATTGACAATATTGGCATGAGATAAGCTGGCTGCTGCTTGAGATTCTCTTCGAAAGCTGGCAATAAATTTTTCGTCCTTGGTAAATTCAGGCTTTAGAATTTTAACGGCTACATATCTTTTTAATAGCCTGCATCTAGCCTTAAATACGACTGCCATACCGCCTTCCCCAACTTTTTCAATGATTTCATATCTACCACTTAATATTTTTCCAATCATGCTTAATAATCGCCTCCATTTTTCAAGGCAAGAACAGTAATATTGTCCTTACTTTTTCTTGAGATAGCAAGACGTACCAAATCATCACAAGCATCTTGCATCTTTTGACTGTTTGTAAAGACTTTATGTAATTCTTTTGGATTGACTTCTCCATAAAGCCCATCTGTACAAAGAATAATAATGTCTCCTTCTTCCAATTCTATCTTATATATATCTGCTTTAATTTCATCTAACATTCCTATTGCTTTTGTAATCATATGACGCTGAGGATGATTTTGGGCCTCATCACATGAAATTTTTCCTTCTCTATATAGCTCTGCAGGAACTGTATGGTCGTCTGTAATCTGAAGGATCTTTTTTCCCCTAATTAAGTATCCACGGCTGTCTCCTAAATGAGCTAAATATATTTTATTAGACAATACAATAGAAACAATCATGGTTGTTCCCATTCCTTGGTAAGATTCATTGTTTTGTGCCAAATTAACAATATACCGATTAACAGATTCTATACATGCACGAAGATATTCATATGCCGTTTCTTCATTATCTATTTCATCAAAGGGTTTGTTTTCTATAAATAAAGCAGCTGTTTCAACCGCATTTTTACTTGCTATTTCACCTGCATTATTGCCGCCAACCCCATCGGCAATTATAAAAAAGTGATGATCTTTAGAAATATAATACGCATCTTCATTGATACGCCTCTCAAACCCAATATCAGATTTAGCTCCAATTTCCATAATGAATCCTCCTACAAAAACGACTTACTATAGGTGATATTAATAAGTTACTGTGATATTATAAGTGGTATGTCGTATAGGTGTCCTATACGACATACCACCTGCCACCTATAATTATATATAAAATATGACTCAATTGTCATTCATTTTTTTCATTTTACAAATAAAAAATCCGTCAGTTCCGTCTAAATTTGGAAATAACTGAACCGCTCCTTCTTCAGCATTAAAATTTTCAAAAGGTTCTTTTTCTAATAAATCTATTTTAAAATCACTATTATGATTCAAAAACTTTCTAATAACATCCATATTTTCTTGTGGCGATATGGTGCATGTACTATATAAAAGTGTGCCTTTATTTTTCACATATTTAGAAGCTTGCTCAAGAATTTGATATTGTATTTTAGCCAGTTCTTTAAAATCTTCTTTTGACCGATTATATTTTATTTCAGGCTTTCTTCGAATAACACCATATCCTGAACAAGGGACATCTACCAATACTTTATCTGCTCTTCGGCTTAGGTTTGGATCATAATTCAACCCATCGAATACTTGGGTCTCAATAATATGAATGCCGTGTTTTTGAGCACGATCATTTAATAATGTCAGTTTGTGCTCATGTATATCTCTTGCAATGATTTTGCCTTTATTTTTCATGAGCTCGGCCGCATAAATGGTTTTTCCACCCGGTGCCGAACATATATCAATCATTGTATCATTAGGCTGAGGGTCCAAGGCTCTCACTGCCAGCATAGAGCTTTCATCCTGTACCTGATAGTAACCGGAATTGTACCATTTATTGTGATCAATTAAGTTACTGCCTTTGACAATCAATGCTTCATCCATATATTTGCCTTTACTGACTTTTACATCTTGATTTTCCAGTTCCTTTGTGATGAAATCTACATTTGTTTTTAAAGTATTTACTCTTATGGTCAGCTCCGGCGTACTATTACCTGCTTGAAGCAAGTCTTCGGTAAAATCGGCATCAAATGTTTTTAGCCATTCTTTTACCAACCATGGCTCATAGGAATATTTTACGGAAAGGTATTGAACGATATCTTTTTTCTTGTCCGGCAGTGTCATTTCTTCTTTATTTCGTTCATAGTTTCTTAGAACAGCATTAACAAACCCTACATGACGATAGGAATATTTTTTAGTGAGTTTAACACTTTCATTGACGACTGCATAAGGCGGTGTATGATCTAAGAAGATCATTTGATATAACCCCATCCTTAGGATAATATGTACTTCGCTTTTCAATTTTTTTAAACCTGTTTTGACTAATTTGCCAATGATATAATCCAAATAGATTTGGTTTTCTATGACCCCATATACGATTTCTCGAATCAGGCCGGTCTCTTCGATTTTATATTTTTTTATCATTTTATTAACAGCCAAATTGGAATAGGCTTTGTTCTTATAGACGTGGATTAAAACTTCTAAAGCTACTTGTCTCGGGTTTTGCATGAATACACCACCAATGTAAATATTAAATTAATAATTGCTTGCCTCTGGCAATCAGAAGTCGGGCACGGGGACCCGACGCTACAATTTAATCTTTTAGTCTCTGTTTCTTAGTATAATCAGACGCAACAGGTTGGCTATAGCTACTGCCATTGCGGCAACATAGGTTAAAGCGGCTGCATTTAATACACGCTTGGCTCTTGGTTTTTCTTCGTTATTGATGAGCCCATTGGCTTCCAGCTGTACAATGGCTCTACTGCTTGCGTTGAATTCAACCGGTAAAGTGATCACTTGAAAAAACACAGCAAAAGCATAAAGATAAATACCGATATCCATCAACAAGCCACCGCTTCTACCCATAAAAAGACCCAAAAGAACCAAGGGCATGGCGGCTTGAGATGCAAAGCCAACGGTTGGAGCTATAGAATTTCTAATGGTTAGAGGTGCATATGAATGAGCATGCTGTAGAGCATGGCCGGATTCGTGAGCAGCAACGCTCACAGAAGCTACGGATGTCCCATTATGTACCTCAGGAGATAGTCTCAACACTCTTTTTCTTGGATCATAGTGATCAGACAAAGACCCTTTGGATAATTCAATAGGTACATCATAAAGATCGTTTTGATCAAGAATTCTCCTTGCAGCTTGTGCACCTGTTATCCCTCTACTGTTTCTGACTCTTAGATATTTTGAAAAAGTTGATTTGACCCTGACTTGTGCATACATTGCAAAAATAATCGCCGGAATCAATATTACCATACTAGTGTAATAACCCATAAATCCATATCCCATATTTTATCCCTCCAAACCTAATCGGATATTTTGTTTAATTTGGTTACCCCTTAAATATTCATCTACAGTTACAGCTTTTTTGTTAGGAAACTGGAGCTTTTTAATTTGCAATATTTTATCCCCCGCAGCAACATTCAGCCCACTTTTTGAAATAGATACGATGGTCCCATAAGGTGCATTGGATATCTCATCTAACACTTCTGCTTCCCATATTTTCATAATTGTATGGTCATATATAGTATAAGCTATTGGCCACGGATTTAATCCTCGAATTAAACGTTCAATTTCATCTGCTGTCTTGTTCCACTCAATTTTTCCCATTTTCTTATGAATCATACCGGCATATGATGCCGCCTCATTGTTTTGCTTCATAGGTTGAGTGGTTTTGGATTGTATTTTTTCCAAAGCTTCTACAATAAGCCTTCCACCCATCTCAGCTAAAATGTCGTGAAGCTGTCCGGTGGTTTTATTTCCAATTTGAACTTCGTCTTTTAACAGCATATCCCCTGTATCTAACCCTTCATCCATTTGCATGATGGTAATACCTGTTTTTTCATCTCCATTTATAACCGCCCAGTGTATCGGAGCAGCACCTCTATACTGAGGCAATAACGAAGCATGAATGTTGACACATCCATATCGAGGTATGTCTAAAAGGTCTTTAGAAAGGATATTACCATAAGCAGCAACAACAATGCAGTCAGGGTTTAATAGGCGCAGCTTTTGAATAAAGTCTTTATCTTTTGCTGATTCAGGCTGAAATACAGGAATATTATGGTCTAAAGCAACTTGTTTAACAGGGGTATATTGTACTTTCTTGCCTCTGCCCTTTGCTCTATCAGGCTGTGTGACAACCCCTATTACTTCTATTTTATTTTTTATTATTTCTTCTAATGCTGCAACAGCAAAGTCAGGTGTTCCCATAAATATGATTCTCATGTTTGCTTCTTCACCTTCTTTTTACTCAGTATATACAATTTTGTCTGCCCGCTCGTCGAACAGTACACCATTTAAATGATCGATTTCATGACAAAATGCTCTGGCCAAAAGGTCACTGCCTTCGATTTCTATTGCTTCACCTTTTCTGTTCAATGCTTTGACCTTTACTGTTTTGGGACGTTTCACTTCTCCTAAAATTCCGGGCACACTTAAGCAGCCTTCTTCATCTAATACTTCTCCGCTTGTTTCTATTATTTCCGGATTAATGAGTTCGATAACGCCATCGCCTACATCTACAACCACCACTCTTTTTAATATACCAACTTGGGGCGCAGCAAGGCCGACTCCGTTATTTTCATGCATGGTTTCAGCCATATCTTCTAATAAATCAATAATTCTATTATTAATAACATCCACGACTCTTGCTTTCTTTGTTAGAATTTCATCACCCTTTAATACGATTTTCCTAATTGCCATACTTTCCCTCCTACTTACATAAAGCTATATGGGTTAAAATCTATCATTAAACTGTAGCCTTTTGGTTCCAACTTAGTAAATGAGTTTTTTATACTGTTAATTATACCTCTGTATCTTATTTGGTCAACCTGTTTACATTTAATTAATATTTGAAAACGATATTTTCCATTGATTTTCTGTCTCGGCGCAAGATGCGGCCCTAATATTTTCTGCTTCGCACCTTCACCTATTTTTTTTGTCAACACTTCAGAAACTTTATGAGATAGCCTGCAAGTATCTGATTCTTTTACACCTGCAACGATAATTTGAATAATGTCTGAATAAGGTGGGTAATCCAACTGCTTTCTCATAATGATTTCATTATTATAAAATGTCTTATAGCTATGATCACAAGCTGTTGTTACAGCATAATGCTCCGGCTTATAGGTTTGGACAATAACATGCCCTTGTTCCTCGCCTCTGCCTGCTCTTCCCGCTGCTTGAGTAACCAGCTGAAAGGTTCTCTCACTGGCTCTATAATCCGCTATATTGAGTGAAATATCCGCTGCTAAAATCCCAACCAGCTTTACATTTGGAAAATCTAAGCCTTTGGCTACAATCTGAGTTCCTATTAAGATATCTGTTTTTCCTTTTTTAAAATCTTTTAAAATCTTTTGAGTATTCCCTTTCACTTTGGCAGTATCTAAATCCAATCGGGCACATGAATAATCCGGAAATGTTTCTTTTACAATTTTTTCTATTTGCTCCGTACCTACTCCAAAATACTTAATATATTTACTGCTGCATTCCAGGCACATCACCGGTACTTTTTTTTCTAAACCACAATAATGACAGACTGCTCTTTTACTATTGGCATGATAGGTCAAGGAAATACCACATTTAGGACATTTTAAAACATAACCACAGCTTCTGCAGGATATAAATGAAGCATATCCTCTACGGTTTAAAAACAAAATAACTTGTTTATGAGTTTTTAGAGAATTTTCCATCTGCTCATAAAGCTTTCGGCTGAAAATGCTCTTATTACCGGATTTTAGTTCTTCCCGCATGTCTACAATCTCTATTGCAGGCATGAGATTCTCATTGTATCTTTTGGTCAGCTGTATACGATGATATTCTCCCAGTTCACTTCTACAGTAAGATACTACCGTGGGGGTAGCACTTCCCAACACCAGTACGGCGTCATTGATCTCGGCTCTCTTTCTCGCCAGTTCTACTGCATCATATTTGGGTGTGTAATCGGATTTATACGACGATTCGTGTTCCTCATCTAATATTATAATTCCAATATTATTGAGTGGTGCAAAAAGTGATGATCGAGCACCAATCACAATTTTAACCTGACCTCTTTTAATACGCAGCCATTCATCATATCTTTCACCTGCAGACAGTTTGCTATGCAATACCGCAATAATATCTTCACCAAAACGGCCTTTAAATCTTTCTATCATCTGTAAGGTAAGAGATATTTCCGGTACCAATAGTATGGCAGTTTTATTGGATTGTAATGCTTTTTGAATCAGCTGCATATATATTTCTGTTTTCCCGCTTCCGGTTACGCCATGAATCAAACAGGTTTTATGAACATCTCTATGAAGATAAGATTCTATTTCATGGATCGCCGTTTTTTGTTCATGTGTCAAATGAATCACATTATTTTTTTCTTCTTCAATTTCTGTACATGGAATACGGCGATTTTGGATTTGAAATATTTCCACTAATCCTTTTTCATTTAAACTTTTCAGAGTATTCATCTCTATTGAATGTTGATTTTTT
This sequence comes from Clostridia bacterium, assembly GCA_022360735.1. The sequence goes on along the minus strand of JAKSCF010000001.1, from coordinate 2,054 downwards.
AGAAGTTCCCATGACATTTCACCTTTTTGCAAAAGGCTGTTAAGTACTTTTATTTGTTTAGGTGCATTTTTTTTATGGCCTATGTAGGCTTTGACTGCTGCTACATCTTTTATCCTAACATATTTTTTATAAACGGGCTGCACTTTGCTTTTCATGACTTCCGATATTTTAACGACACCTTTGTTCTTTAAATATTTTATTCTTCCTTCTGCATTTTCAAACATCTCATTTAGCTTTTTTATAGAAATCTTTTTTTTATCTTTTAAAGCTTGAATGATTTGGTATTCTAAGCTTTCAGTGTCAAAATTCATATCATTGTCCAGCAATTCAACGTATTTTTGTTTTTGTATGGATGCACCGGCTGGAATAAAACACTGAACAGCATCTATATATTTGCAGAAATATGCTTGCTTCATCCATTCACAAAGCCAAACACTTTCTTCATTTAATACAATATCATCATTAAGGATTTTGATAACCAATTTAATAGTACCTTTTTCAATATCCGTATCTTCTTCAACATAAAAAACATACCCTTCCGTTCTACGATTACCTTTTCCAAAAGGAACAATCACCCTGTCCCCGACTCTCACCGAATCATCTTCACATCCATATGTATATAACCGATCGGTCTGTCTGCTTTTATTATTAATAACAACCTGAACATACTTCACCACATTCACCCACCATAGAAATTAATAATTGATAATGAATAATTATTGAAAAAAAAGAGTAGAACAATTACTACTCTTAATACTTTATTTGAAACACATTCTACATATATTGTTTAACTTTATCTAATATAATACCGGACACCTCTAGTTTGGTTTTTTTCTCATATTGAATCATTTCACCTTGATGATCGATTATGATAACAATATTCGTATCTGATTTAAACCCCGCACCTTCATCTTTTACATTATTAGCAACAATAAAGTCCAAGTTCTTTTTTTCAATTTTGTCTTGGGCATACTCCAGTAAATTATCGGTCTCGGCAGCAAATCCAACTAATATTTTATTGCCTTTGTTCTCTCCTAAAGATTTTAATATATCTGGATTTTGAGTCAGGTGTATACTCACCTGCTCATTATTTTTCTTTAATTTTTGCCCCAGTGCAGTTTCAGGCCTATAATCGGAAGGCGCCGCAGCCTTTATAACAACATCTGCCCATTCAAAATATTGATGAACAGAATCATACATGTCGCGAGTGCTTAATACATTGACCCGTTTTATATCTTCAGAACACTCTAAATTGACAGGTCCGGCTATCAAAACCACTTCCGCACCTCTTTGTGATGCCTCTTGAGCCAGAGCAAATCCCATTTTACCCGATGAATGATTGGTTATGTATCTCACCGGGTCAATAGCCTCAATAGTAGGTCCGGCTGTAACCAATACTTTTTTTCCTATATAATCTTTTTTTGTCTGCAGCCTGTCCAGTATGGCTATTGTCTGATCCACAATCTCTTGTGGATCCGGTAATTTTCCTTTTCCAACATCGCCACAAGCAAGCAAACCGCTGTCCGGATCCATAAAATAATATCCCAAATCCTTCAACTTACTTACATTTCGTTGAAAAATTGGGTTTTCATACATATTTGTATTCATAGAAGGAACACAAATAATAGGCGTCTTGGATGCCATGACAGCAGTTGTTAACATATCATCTGCGATTCCTGAAGCTACTTTTCCTATAAAATTTGGAGTGGCAGGAACGATAAGAAAAGCATCTGCTTTTTTAGTCAACTCAATATGTTCCACTTCCCAAGTCTTAGGTTCTTCAAACATGTCCGTAATCACTCGATTTTGAGAAATGGTTTGAAAGGAAAGAGGTGTAACAAACTCACACGCATTCTTTGTCATCACGACACTGATATCAAACCCGTTTTTCTTTAATCTGCTTACCACATCTAAAGCTTTATATGAAGCAATGCCTCCTGTAACTCCAATAACCAAATGTTTTTTCATCTTTATACACCGATATCGTATCTGTCTTCTCTCGAATAATCTATAAGACCTTCTGCTATCTCATCTGTCGCAATAGAAACAGGTTT
>JAKSCF010000406.1 GCA_022360735.1 Clostridia bacterium | reverse complement strand
TGTCAATGATTTTGAGAAAGATTATCAAAATCAAAATTGTTCATCTAAAGTATCTCCATCTATAAAAAAAAGAAACGCCATTTAGACGTTTGAGGTTATCGAAAAGGGTCTCTTTCCTAAGGTTACTCACGAAAGCAAAATCCTTTCTTAACACATTTACTGATAGTTTTATATGACAGCTAATTGAGTATTTTTAATATCATCACCCAGTTCCCCTATACCCTCTGGATTCTCACACCAATTTTTTAGCCCTATATCAATATTAAAATTCATTTAAGTGAAAATCACTTGTATTCTCAGAACTAGGCGGCAGGTTTTCTTTCAAATCATCGACTCGGCAACATGCCTCGCAAACCAAAAACCCTCAAGCATTTATATCTATGCTCAAGGGCTGAATCCATTGAATTAACTTTTTTCTACTGTCTTTCAAGCTTCACAACAGCCTCACAATGTGTTGTGTGGGGAATAATGATGATGTGACAACGTGGAATTTCCTTGGTAGTCTATTATATTTCTGAAAGACACCTTTCAGATCATTGTAGCAATATGGATGTTAATTTGTCAATTTGTCAAGCCTGACCCCTTTATTTTTTTATATATATTATTCAATAGCAAAATTCTCATATATTGCAATAAGCTCTTTTTTATTATTTACATCCATTTTTTTATATATATTTCTTGTATGAATTTTTACAGTGCCTTTTGTAATATATAACTTTTCTGCTATTTGATCATTTGTTAAGTTTATCAATAATAGTTTTAAAACTTCTCTTTCCCTAGGCGTTAGAACACTTTTGCCATCTTTATTTAATTTGTTATAAAAATCATATATGTTTTCTTCTTTTTTTAATTCCTTAAAATATGCCTGTACAAATAATAATGTAGTTCCAATTAATAAATTGCAAATTATTGCATTTATGAACGGATTAAAGTTTTGTAATATCATGCTACCCATAAATGAACCAAAAGCACCAAAAAACAAACCGCCCGCAATTACCTTATTAGGCTTTACATAAAACCTTGATAAATAACCCGCCGAGCCCCATGTAAAAACATCGAAGAAAAGATAAGCAATGCTTGTTAGAATAAATGGTAGTATTGTCTTCATGTTAAAAACAAAGATGGATTGTCCCAATGTAAAAACCAGAAAGGATACTGTATAGGCAAAGTTGGTGAAAACAAACCCATGCTTATATATCAACAATAAAAATATTGCATAAATAATAATAAGTGCCACAGATAAATCTATTCCTGCATACATATTTGCATAAAATGCCTCTGATATTCCACCTCTAACATTCACAAGAAAAAATATACTGTAAAATAGGTATAAAAGCTTTTTGTTTTCAGTTATTCTAATTGCATCTTCTTTTATGTCGGGAAGTCTTGTGGATATAAAAAGGGAAACAAATATTAATATAATAGTAATCATAATGCTGAAAAGAATAAAATCATTTTTTGTTAATAGATGAACAAAATGATAGGGCAAATAGCAAGTACATACTACATATGCACAATTGTTAATGGCAGTATTGATTTTACTATGTTTTCCTAATAATTCTATTAGAGATACTAGATTAAGAGTTCCAAGAGCTGCAATAATAAAAAAAATCAAAGATATTAAAATATGGATATTTTTAAAGGCAAAAAGACAAATAATTGATCCTATAATACCTATAAAACTCATCTTAAAAATCCTTTTGTTATGATTTAAAATGTCATGCCTAAAATATATAAATCCAAGGGTTAACATATACCCAATTATACCCGACATAGTATAAATTAGTTTATCTTCAAAAATAGAGCTTGCTAGTGGTCCTGAAAATATAATATTTACAAAAAAGAACATCAAAAAACCACAGCTAAGAATTAATTTTTTTATATAGCTCATTGAGCACAACTCCTAATTTATAATTCTACTTATATTTTATCATATTTAAAAACAACCTTAAGATAAAGAAGGCAATTTGCCTTCTTTATCTACTTTATATATCTTTAATTTATTATATAGTTACTGAAAAGTAAGCGCGTTTCTTTCAGCTTTGGTAAGTGGTACAAGCCTAACCGTATTAACATCCACACTTTCAATATAACAAGTGTACGGCTTCATGAGCCCATTATCTGTGTCTTTTATTATTAAGACTATTACAGGTCTATTTGCATCTATAAATTGATTGCCTCCACCCGTGCCGGTAATGGTTAATGTTTCAGTATTCTCGTCTGATGTAACAAATATCTTTACATTTGCACTAACCAATAAGTTTTCAATATCAATGGTTGGCGTATAGATATATGCTTCCAAATCACCCCTATCCGTATCCGTTACTTTCGTCCAGCTATTATTGGCGTTAACGCCAAATGGAAGATTAGAACTTCTGTCTGTTATCTCTATATCATTATAGCTCCCATCTATATCTATGTTGCTATAAGTAATAGCACTAGCTGTTCTAGGTGTAGTAACCACAGTAAAGGTATCGCCAAATGTAGGTATATTTGCTTCACCTGATTGAGTTGTATTGGATTGATCAGTAAATACTAAACTAACTTTAACCTTATCATGCACTTCCATATCAAAAGCTTCTAAAACACCACCTGTTGCAAATTCACCTGATTTCTCAAGACAAGGTTCGTGGTCGATTGGACTGCCATCAAAAATAATCACACCATCACTTGCTAATCTACTTCCTAATGTATTTAAATTTATTGATATGTCATTGTTATTATCATCATCATCAATAAACTCTATCTTACTACTTGACACATCTATATAGTCTTTGTAACCAGCATAATTATCATCTGCTCCGTCAATATCCAACACAATACTGCCATAGCTAAAAGTTGGAGAAATATTGCTTGGTAAAGTCATATAATCACTAGCATCTATAGAACCATCATCATTACCTACACCAATAAGCGTTGGTCTTTTACCATCTTGAATATCCCAAATAGATGTATCCCAGTCAAGAGCTATATTATCACTACTGCTATCGCTGTCATAGCTATCTGCTTCTAAAAACTGCGTCATTGTCATATCAGCACCATCAACAGATGTGGCATCATTTGATGTAACAGTTGAAGGTGTTGAATAAAGCTGCATACCATTAAAAGCATACGAATTTGTAATTGTTCCAGCATGCTCCCCAGCAACTCGATTTAACGTGTTAGGTTTATAGCTTCCCCCTTTTATGTACGGATTCATGGCTATACAGTTTTGTACATTCGTTCCACTCCAAGTATATCCTGCTATACCGCCTGCACTATCATAAGATGAAGCCTCAATCTTCATGGTAGAATAGCAATTTCTTATGTTGGCATCAGCAGCACCAGTAATGCCCCCTACATTAGAATGCGTTTGATTGATTATACCGGTTGAGTAACAGTTTTCTACTAGATAATTACTGCTGCTAGCTCTTGCAAGTATTCCTGCTACATATGCACCACTTGAATTAATAGTAATATCTTTAACATAACACCTTTTAATTCTAATAAACGTACTATATGCCTGACCTACTATAC
>JAKSCF010000603.1 GCA_022360735.1 Clostridia bacterium | reverse complement strand
CGTAAGGATTTTACTGCTGAGTGTGCAATTCTGATGACGAGATGTGGTTCTGAGGAGTGAAAATAGATTGTAACCACAACATATTGTGGTTTGAGAGCAATTTTGGGGCAAAAAATTGACTTTTAAAGGTCGATGTTGCCTCTTTAAAAGTAAGCGTCTAATAACACAGTGTATGGAGTAATAATCCTCTCCATGAGATAATATTCATAAATAATGCAAGCTTTTAAAGTTTTAAAAGTTATTTCTAAAACTTTAAAAGTGTTCATGGAGGTTTATATATGGACAGTACTACTCTAACTAGGCAACTAAAGCTAGATAAGTGGGCAGAAATTGTCCGCCTGCGCCAGGAAAGTGGTTTAACAGTTGCAGATTGGTGTGAAGAAAATTCAATCAGCAAGGCAACCTATTATTACTGGCTAAAAAGGTTGCGCCAAACTGCATGTGATCAGTTTCCGGCAGCCATTAACAAATCAATAAATCCCATTGTTCCAGTTACTTTTGAAGAACCAGTGGCATCTTTAGAGAGCAATTCTTGCTCATCATATGCCATGCGTGTGACCGTAAAAGGTATTTCAGCGGAATTTACAAATGATGCTACACCTAGATTAATAGAAAATGCTTTACAGACATTAAGTCATGCTAGGTGATACATCCGGTGCAGAGAAGATTTATATTGCCTGTGGTTATACGGATATGCGTAAGGCCATTGATGGTCTAGCAGCACTGGTTGAACAAAACTTTAAATTAAGCCCATACGAAAACAGCTTGTTCTTATTCTGTGGCAGACGACGTGACCGAATCAAAGCGCTATATTGGGAAGGTGATGGCTTTCTCCTTCTCTATAAAACGATAGGGACGGAGCTTTTTGTTCTGAATATTTATGATAGAGAGTACGACATCATTATTATCCACACAATGCTCGTTGAAGCCGTAACACTGCTAACGAAGGAGCAGATGTACGTCTCATGCAAAGAATCCTAACGATGAAAGAGCGTGAGGATTCTACTGCGGAGTGTGCAATTCTGATGACAAAATGCAGCTCTAAAGAAGAAAAATAGAGTTTGACTACAACAAGTTGTGGATTGAGAGTGATTTTGGGGCGAAAATTGGCTAGAAAAGGCCGTTTTTTGCCTCTTTAAAATGGGCGAAAATATAGATGATATAGGGGGATTTGGGGGATGACACGGTGGAAATAGAATTTTAGGATTGGAAATGAGGAAAAGATATATTTATTTAAATTTGAATAAAAATTCATAGATGCTGGATAGGGAAAGGCGAAGTTTTGGTCAATTATAGAAACAAAGACTTCGTTTGTTTTATTGAGAAAATTTTCGAGTAAAGAGAGAGCAAGAAATGCAAATGAATATTTTTTTACTTATAATAATCTCATAAATTGTAATAATTTGAAAAATATATTGGATTTAATTAACATCAGGTATAAAATGAATGTATAGTCATACTAGCTAGGTTAAATTATTTGTGTCTGTATAGATATGCAATAATAATAAGTTTTTAGTAGTTTTCGTAAATAACAGAGTTATATGACAGATGGCTCAAAGAGCGTGAAATTTTATAATAGTAAATGGATTTATAGAGATGATGAAATAGTCAATTAAATAATGAATTAGGGAATAAGGGTGGAAGTAGCAAATTGAAGAATAGATTCTTTATATGTGCATGTTTAATTATTAGTTTGATGCTCTTAATAGGATTTGAAAACAATCATCAAACTATTAAGGACACAACTGATATGGAACAAACTATATTTGAAAGTGTAAATAACTTTGATGGTGTTACAATGACTTTGAAAGAAGAAACTGTTTCTTCTACTGGTTTGACATTATTATTAGAGAATGCCTCTAGCAATGAGTGTGTATACGGTGAATGGTTTAGGTTAGAAAAGAAAATTGAAGAAAGTTGGTATCGGGTTCCTGTAGCTACTGATGGAAACTATGCGTTTACTTCTATTGGATATGATTTGAATCCTAGCGAACGCAGAAAATGGGAAGTTGATTGGGAGTGGATTCATGGAAGCCTGGAAACTGGTGATTATCGTATAGTTAAAGATATATTAGATTTTAGAAAAGCAGGAGATTTTGATAAGTATTATCTGGCAGCCGAGTTTACAATATATTAACTAAATGCGCCATCCATCATATAACACTGCATTTACCAACATATCCCTAGGATAGGGGTAGCCTTTGGAGAAGCTATATGTAACGGATAGTCAAAGTATAGTATTCTACTCATTGGGGGACGTATATTAAGTGATGCAATATCAATTGAATAGAAAAAAAAGCAACTACATATTACAAGGGACGGTTTGGAACCACCGACACCTGAAAGGAGGTTAATGATTGATAAATAAAAGAACAAAATGTTTAATAGCTCTTACCATAATTATTATATTTTTATTTACAAGTTATATTATAGAATATAAAAAATGGTCTCAAATTTTAGGTGAAAATGATGTGTTTTATAGTTATGAATCTGCACTTATTAAATTAAGGCAAAAGGAAGATGATGAATTAAAAAATATAGGATTTTCAATAGAACAGATAGATGAAATAAACAACCTGTCTGTGGAATCAATAAAAAATATTGATAAATATAACCAAGTAGATAAAATACTAATATTATCAGGTTTAAGTGATTTAGATAAAAAATATCAAACAATATATATGACTAATAAGGAGCAAATGGATGATAAAAATTTTTTAGAAAATAAATATGTCAAAGTAGAAGATAAAAATGCTGCATGTGTTATAGCTGAAACTTTAAAAGAGTATTATTATATTTATAATATAAAGATCAAAACAAAAAAATTATACTTTCTAAAACAAAAAAATTTAGAATTGTTTAATAATGTATCGAACTCACCTTATTTTTCTTTAATAATATTAACTTATACTGACAAGTATGGAAATAAAATAGCCGAATTTGAATCTTTTTCGGATTTTAAAAATGATATTATAGATAGTTTTTCTATCAATACAATCAACATGAAAACCCGTATTAACGATTATGAGAAATTTGTTTTAAGTGGGATCGAAATCATTGATGTAAGAAAAAAAGATGAAAAGCAGTTTGCAGAGTATTCAATTAACAAAAATAGTGTTTCTCCAGACTATATTCATGGATTATTTATTTTTCCTGAATAAATATATTATATCTAAAAAAGATAGAGTGGTGTTTGAATGAAGAAGAAGTTATTTATAGTTATTTTAATAATAATAGTGTTGCTTGCTCTTTACTATAAAAAAATACTAGATACATCTTTTGGTATTAAGATTGGGAACACATATCAAGTAAATTTTGATATAAACGTTAATAATGAACCTATGTTTAACGATGCAGATTATCCTGAATTTTCTTTGAATAAAAATGCTTTAGTTAAGGTTATAGATATAGAAAATGATTTTGCTAAAATAGATTATAAAGGTAATAAAGGTTGGATTTCTGCATGGTATATATCGAAAAAATCAGCAAAAATTAAAGACATAGATCCATATATTAGAGTTATTGATAAAGAAGCAAGTATATATTTGCTTCCCGAAAAAAACAATGAGTATTCTAGATTTAAAAAAGGAAAGGTAATAAAAATAATAGCAACATACTCAGATTGGTATTGTGTAGAATATATAAGATATGATTGTCCAACATATGATTCAGTGTGGATTAAAAAAGAGGATACTAAGGAATACGATATATCTTTAGTAAAAGAAGGATATTTAAGAGAGGTTAAAACTTATACAGAAGATGGAATTTTAACTAATGAGACTATAACAGGATATGTCTTTATTAGGAAAGAGAAAAATGATTTATATAGAGTTCAAGGAATTGGTGGTGAATCTGTATATATAAAAGAAATAGATTTTACTCCAATAACTAGTAACGATGTTTTTCCAAGTTATAGTTTAGACTAAATAAATATAATAGTTGTATATATTTTATATGATATGGAGGAACTAATATGAGGATATGGACCCTTGACAATACTATTGAAGAGTATGAGATGATTCAATCGAAAGACTTTAAATATTACTCTAAAAAATACTTTGATCCTGGATTTAAAGGCAAGAGTATGATTGATAGTTGGCCAGAAATAGAGATGGAAACCATTCAACAAGGCAAAAAAAGTGATGTTCCACTATGTGGGCATTTTGTACCAGTATTTAGTAAACGAGCGATTGAAGTTTTAAAAGACTTGTTAAAGGGAAATGCAGAACTCCTACCTTTAATTCATAAAGATTATGTTGGACAAGACCAACTCTATGCTGTTAATG
>JAKSCF010000002.1 GCA_022360735.1 Clostridia bacterium | reverse complement strand
TTGAAAAAATCGACCAGAGCGTATTAAAAAACATGATCAGCGTGATAATGGTCATATTGGGCATTCTATTTATATTGGGCAAGTAAATAAAATCCTTTGTATTAATTTGTACGGAACTTTTAAGTTCCTGCAATTAATAATATTATTAAGCGATAACTTAAAAAAGGGAGGAGTTAGAATTGAAAAAGATACTTGTATTTTTGCTCATGATGGTATTAATTTTATCCGTTGGACTTACAGGATGTAATGAAGGAGAAGAGGCCGAATCAACACCGCCGGAAGAAGGTCCTGCTTATCCGGAAAAGCCTATTACATTTATTGTTCCTTGGTCGGCAGGAGGAAGCTCGGATCAAATGGCCCGTGCCCTGAGTTCCATTGCTGAAAAACATTTGGGACAACCTTTAATCGTCGTCAATCGTGATGGCGCCGGTGGAACCATTGCTACAACAGAAGTAAAAGGTGCTGACCCGGATGGATACACCATCATGTTAAATGCGGTAGGCGTATTTACGGCACAACCTTTTATGCGAGAAGTGGATTATACTTTGGAAGACTTTGAAGCCATTATAGGCTTATCTTATGAGCCTATTGCAGTAGTCGTACCTGCTGATTCAGACATATACACAGCAGACGATCTGAAAGCAAAAGGCAGCGTAAAATATGCATCATCGGGAACAGGCGGGCTGCCCCATCTGTCTCAAGCCGGATTGTACGGTGCCTTGGGAATCGAAGCGGATCATATTCCGGAAAAAGGCGGAGCAGGTGCTATCACCGCTTTGCTGGGCGGACATGTAGATATCATTGCAGCACATCCCGGGGAATTAATTCCTCATGTTGAAAATGGCACTTTCAGATTCATAGGCATATTTTCACCGGAGCGTTTTGATTTAATTCCAGATGTACCTACTTTCAAAGAAATGGGATACGATTTAGATTTCAGCGTATGGAAATTCATATTAGTACCCGACGGAACACCTGAAGAGGTTCAAGAAGTATTAAAAGAAAAATTTGGTGCTATGATGCAGGACCCTGAAATTATAAAATTTGCAGAAAATACCAACTTAACCCTAAGTCCTATACCGGCAGAGACCGTTATAGAGAAACTGACCAATGAAACTACCGAAACCAAAACGGTCATAGAAAGGTTAGGACTTACTCCCCAATAACGAATACCAGCTACTAGCTGGTATCCTTTTCTGAAATACCAAGGTATTTTAGAAAAGGATGCTCGTTATGAGCTGTGAGGTATTGGAAAAGGGAAAATAAAGTAAAATATTAGAGTGGGGAGGATGATGTATATGACAATACAAGAAAAATTAAGAGGGGTTATACCGGCATTAGTCACGCCTCTTACCGTGGAAAGAAACACAGATGTTCAAGCGATCCGAACGATAGCAAGAAATGCGGTCAATGCAGGCTGCAACGGGGTGATGCTTTTAGGCTCAGCCGGAGAAGGAACCGCTATAGATGATAAGAATTTCTGCCTGGCCATTGAAAGTGTAGTGGAAGAAATCAACGGAGCATATCCTGTGATCGTATCCACAGGGGCAGGCAGTATGGATTTAGTGGAAAAAAACAATAAAGCGGCCAAAGACTTTGGTGGAGATGCGGTTTTAATCGTACCCCCTTTTTACTATAACGTATCGGAAGAAGAGGTTATGGATTACTACACAGAGCTGGCAGACAAAAGTCAACTGCCGGTAATGATATACCATATGCCTCAGATGACAAAGATTAATATATCTTTGGATGCATTTAAAAAATTAAGTCAACATGAAAATATCATCGGAGTAAAAGACAGCAGCGGAGATTTCGTGTTATCTCAAAAGATATGCTTTGAAGTCAAAAATGAAAACTTCAAAGTGTTTCAGGGAAGAGCCCCCTTTTTCATGGCAAGCTTAATAGCCGGTGCAGACGGCACCATGGGACCTATACCCAACATAGCACCGGAAATCGAATTGGCACTGCATCAAGCTATCGGAGATAAGGATTTTGAAAAAGCCAAAAAAGTCCAGCAATTGATATTTAAAATGGTGGGCATATTTGGATATGGCACAAGTCAATTGAACGCTAATCTTAAAGGATTGATGTCAAGAAAAGGGTTATGTCAAAAATATCCTGCAAGAACCATGAAGAGCATATCCGATGAAAAAATAGATGTGTTTGAAAAGATATTTGATGAAATTA
>JAKSCF010000095.1 GCA_022360735.1 Clostridia bacterium | reverse complement strand
GGTTAAAATTCTATTGGTCTTCTTAGCTTCACTTCCACCTTTAAGCATTACTGCATTGGAGCTCTTTAAGCATAATGTTGCAATCTGTACAAGTGCATCCGGACGAGACTCAAAAATAACCCCAATAACACCAATAGGGCAGCTCACTTTGTATAATTCCAGTCCTTCATCCAGTTCGGTTCCCATCTGTAACTTGCCTACTGGATCGTCTAATTCTATCAAGCTATTTATACCATCAATGACACCATTAATTTTAGGTTCATCAAACTTCAATCTCTTTAATAAAGGCATTGCAAGATTTTCTTGTTCACTTCTTTTTAAATCTTCTTCATTTGCAGCAATAATATCAGCCTTCTTTTCTTCTAAAGCTTTTGCAACTGCTCTCAGTGCATTATTCTTCAACTCAGTATCCATTGCCGCTGCCAATATAGAAGCCCTTTTAGCTTCTTGTGCGATCTGTTCAATTTTCACGTCAATCACCCTTTCTAAATTCTTGAAACCACCTTATCATTGTATAAATCATATGTCAATATTCCAAACAAAAGGGACAGTTCTAAAGAAATTTCCTTTTACATAGGTATGAATCCCATTAAGTTGACCATAATAGAAAATAGTTATAATACTCCACTCCGGTGAATAGTAAAAAATTTACTATTAGGGGTGGAAACATGAGAATTCATGTAAGGTTCGAAGTGTATGTAAATTCTCACCGTGTATCATTTGTAAAACTACTGGGTTTACTGAGTAGTTTAATTACCATTTACTTATGGATAAAGAGTTAAAATACTTAAGAAAAATTTTTGATCCACAAAAGATAAAATGAATAATCAACAAATGATAACCTTACTAGCCGGAAGTGGAGTAATATAACTTTAACTAACTCAAGTTATTCTCCTTCATAATTTATACCCAGCCTATTATGAATGATGTCCTTTCGTAATATCCGCTCAATTAAAATCGAGCTCATCACGATTAGCGGTAGCGATACAATATATCGAATGAGTGAAAACCCAATCCCTATAAAGCTGGCTTCAAATATAGTCATTGGTATTCTACAAACAGCAGTTGCCCCTAAGTATGTAAGAACAATACTCAATTTTGCACCTTTTCTGTAAAGAGAAGCAGCCATAGGTAAAACTACCACAAAAGGATATAGTGTTGTACATGATAATAATATGGCTCCAACATATCCCTTAATCCCTGAAGCCTCTCCAAAATAACGTTCAACAACTTTTCGGTCAACCCATACCATAAAGAGTCCAACCAAAATAAACGCAGGAGGAAACAACTTAAACATATCCAATGAGAAAAATTGAAAATTATATGCAATTCTGCTACCGGGTTCATATCTCATAATCAATGATACGATTATAAACGAAGTGTATAAAAATAAAAAGGTAATAATGATCTTTTTATTTTTAGACTTTTGTTTTTCCATTAAAGCACCTCCCCATATATCATACCAATGACTAATGAGACAATTATTGCAGTTATGAAGCCTGCAATATTCCTAATAATTGTCAGCTTTGCGCCAAAATATTTTTTCTCAATTGGGTAGGTTAATATTCCAACCATCATTAGACTAGTAGTAAAAGCTGCTAATACCGTGTAACTTACTCCTTTTTTCAGCAATAATCCACACAATGGAAAAGAAATAAAACCAGGAAGTAGAGATATTGAGCCTAACAGAGATGCAAGGGTTACACCTTTGAATATATCTGTTGTGCCAAGATATTCTGCTATGACATAATCAGGCAAAAAGTACAGAACAATTGAAACCAATGCCAAAGTTATCCATAATAAAGGCAGCATATTGATAAAGATTTTTAATGCTGCTTTCAGAGCTTTTTTAGTTTTGGATACATCTTTAAATGCTGATATTATAAGGGATACTGAAGCCACCGCATATAGATAAGCCATTAATTATCACCATACCCTTAACTATCTTTTTTGCATACTTCAGTGCAGTCAATAGAATCAATATCAAGAATTTTCTTTTGCTCAGAGAAATCAACAACGTCTTTTGACAATTCACCAATGATTCCTTGAAGCTCCTTTAGTACATTTTTCTGAACATTATAATGCACAAAATATCCTACCTTCTCTCCTTTAATAAGACCTGCATTACGAAGAATCTTTAGATGTTGTGATACAGCAGATTCAGAGATATTTAGGACCTCTGCAAGCCCCTTTACACATATTTGCTTTTCAGATAATAAAAGAAACAGTTTAAATCTTGTCTCATC
>JAKSCF010000613.1 GCA_022360735.1 Clostridia bacterium | reverse complement strand
GTTCGGTAATTATAACTATCGTGAGTCCTTCCCAAACGCTAATGCCGGTGCAGTGGTTGCATTGGATGTAAAAAGCGGTGATGTATTGGCTATGGTCAGTTATCCTGCTTTTGATCCCAACTTGTTTGCTTTAGGAATATCAGAAAAAAATTGGAATAGTTTGCAAGATAAAAATCCTAGAGATCCATTATCTCCTATTCCGTTATTTAATATTGCTACAAGGACTGCAGTGCAGCCTGGCTCAACTTTTAAGATGCTGGTAGGGCTGGCGGCCATGGAAAGCGGTTTGGACGCAAATACCAGATTTTATGATGGAGGCGTTATCCGTTTAGGAGATAAACTTTTTAGGTGTAACTTATGGAAAAACAGAAGAGCAAGTCATGGGTATGTTAACTTAATGGACGCAATAGAAGTTTCATGCAATTACTATTTTTATGATATTATGTCCGCATATGATTATTATAGGGCCAAGCCTATTCCTATCGATATGACAATAAATGATGTCATGGATTTGGTTTCAAAGTTTGGATTAGGAGAAAGAACAGGAATAGAAATACCTGAAGCTTATGTGGGAGTACCTAGTGAAGAGAAGAAAATAGCGGTTACTAAATCCAGTTTAAAAAATAAACTTAAATCTAGAGGCGCTTATTATTTTGGAACAGAAATTGTATCAGATGAAGCACTATTTGAAGAAAAGATGAATACCATTGTAAGTTGGACTGAAGAGAACCCAAGTAGAAATGAACTTATAAAAAGATTAAAGGACGTTGGAGCATTACCTGAGAAGATATATGAATTGGCTGATTTGATCAAATATTCATATTTCAATATGGCGAGTTGGGGAACCGGTGACATGTTGAACCTTGCCATTGGACAAGGGGAACATGCCTATACACCCCTTCAAATGGCAAACTATACCGCCACCTTAGTTAATGGTGGATATAAGAATGAAATTACCTTAATTAAAGGGGTTGAGGATTCTATAGATGAAGAGATTGAAGATGATACATTAGGATATCAAATCGATTTGAACTACCCTTCAAATTTAGAATATATTAAAATCGGTATGAACCGTGTAGCTTCAGGGTCAAGAGGAACAGCAAGAGGTGTATTTGGCAGCTTTGATATACCAATTGGAGGGAAAACAGGTACTGCTGAAAGGTCCGGTAAAATTCAACCGGTAGATGAGGTAGAATACATCAAAAAGTATCTGAAATGGATAAATCCAAGGATTAGTTTTGTGCAAGTAGAACAAGAGATGAATCGACTACTAGCTGAATATCCTGAAAATTATAGTAAAACAAGAGCTGTACGCAAAGCAGTAATCAACTTAAGCGGCGGAAGAGTAACGGAAAAGACTCTAGATGCTTATAAACCAGATTATGAAGATTTTGCATGGTTTGTTTCTTTTGCACCATATGATGAGCCTGAAATAGCAGTGGCAGTTTTAATATTTCAGGGAGGGCATGGTGGCTATGCCGCTCCTGTAGCAAAAGAAGTTATAGCAGAATACTTAGGCTTGAATGATGAGTATAGTGAGTTTAGCTTAGAAAACCATTATACCGAATGATGAACATATTGGAGGGATTTTTGTGGGAGAAGCATTAGCAATTGTATCTGGAAAAGGTGGTGTTGGTAAGACAACCATAGCTGCCAATCTTGGTACGGCATTAGCCCTTTTAGGCAAGAAAGTAGTGGTTTTGGACACGGATGTTGGACTAAGGAACCTAGATGTGGCACTTGGAATGGAAAATAAAATTGTATATGACATGGTAGATGTTTTAGAAGGCGTATGTAGAATCCGGCAAGCGCTTATTAAAGATAAAAGATTTGAAGGACTTTATTTGATGTCGTCTTCTCAAATGAGAGATAAAAATACAATAAGCCCTACCCAAATGAAAGTCTTATGCAGTAAGCTGAAGGAGAAATATGATTATGTCATTATTGATGCGCCTCCGGGTATTGAAATTGGATATCAAAATGCCATTGCCGGAGCAGATGCTGTTCTTTTAGTCACTACTCCTGAAATAGCAACCATAAGAGATGCGGATAAGGTTTTAAAAGATGTTCAAAGTAAAGGCATATCCCGTACGATGTTAATCATTAACAAAAATAGATCTGACTTAATTATCAAAGGTATTTTACCGGGCATTGACCAGATTATTCATACATTAAAAACAGATATTATTGGGATAGTGCCAAATGACGATAATGTGTTCATTTCCATGAATTGCGGTGTTCCAATAGCGTCAAAGGTAGATTCAACGTTTAATAAAGTGTTCTCCGAAATGGCAAGTAGAATTGCAGGAGAACAAATTCCTTTGTTTAATAAGGCAACAGGAGAATAGTCGTGTAAAAAGAAAGTGGGTTGTATACAAAGTATTTTGTCTTCAGTACGGCAGCTAGAAGGTAATGGTTTGATGCCGCATGCCTACATTTAATACCAAACCTACAGCAATCATATTGGTAAGAATAGAGCTGCCTCCATAACTAATAAAAGGTAAGGTAATACCCGTTACAGGCATGACGCCCATCGTCATACCGATATTTTGGAAAATTTGAAATGCAAACATACTGAGTATACCAACAACAATAAGCCTGCCATAAGTATCTTTGGCTTTTTTTGCTATTAAAGTGATTCGAAATAAGAAAAGTAAATACAATATAATAACTGCTGCTCCGCCTACAAAACCTAATTCTTCTACCAGTACGGCAAAAATAAAATCAGATTCTTGTACCGGTAGAAATTTTAATTTTTTTTGTGTTCCATTCCAAAGACCTTTTCCAAGAAAGTTACCCGATCCTATTGCTACTTTTGAGTTCCAAACTTGATAGTTTCCCGGAAGGGTTAAATCTTCCGGATTCAAATAAGCATCAATCCTTATTTTTTGATGGTTTGCCATAAGACGGTACATAATCGGTATAGACACGACAATAAACCCAATCACTTTCATCAGTAATTTATAATCTATTCCTGCTGCGAATATCATGCCTGCTGAAATAAAAATGAGTACGGCCGCATTGCCTAAATCCGGTTCAATGAGTATCAATAAAATAATGGGTGCACAGTATAAGACTGCTAAAAAAAAGCCCTTAAAAGTGGTGAGTGATTTTTTTCTTGTAGAAAGAAACTTGGCAAAAGCAAGTATGAAAATAATTTTAACAATTTCTGAAGGCTGTAAATCCAGTGGTCCTAAATCAATCCAACTTCTTGCTCCGAATTGAACCTTTCCTACACCAGGTATATAAACAGATAAAAGTAATATAATACAAAAGACATATAAAACTTTGTCCAATGATTCAAAAAAATTATAATCAAACACCAAAATAACGCCTATGGCAATAATTCCAAGGCCAAAGGCAAACGATTGAACGGTGATTTCACGTGTTATATGGAACGATGTATCGTAAGATGTACTTCCAATAAAAATGATTCCTATTGAAAACAAAATAAATATCAATAAGATTAGAAATACATCTAAGTTTTTAAATTTACTTTTATCTATCATAATAAGCCTCTGCTTTTATTATATTCTAATCTCAATTATAACATAGTGGAATTGAAATACACAATTGTTTATTTGATGTTTTGCTTTCTTGACAGTCTACAAAAAAAACTATAATATTATACTATATATCTGTAATATATTGGTCCATTGATGCAATGCAATAATAATGCATTTAAATGCATTTATCATGACCGAGTGTTCTCGGTCATATTTATGTAAAGACAGAATAAAGGAGGTGTAGTCTTATTATTAACTACTTAGTTACTGGTATTATAAGTATATTTATCGGTTTTCTAATTGGATATATATTCAGAAAAGTGATCGGTGAAAGAAAAATAAGTAGTGCCGAACAAAAGGCAAAAAACATTTTACTTGATGCTGAAAATAAAGCTGATACTATCAAAAAAGAAATAACCATTGAAGCAAAAGAAGACGCTCATAGACTTCGCAGCGAAATCGAGAAAGAAATAAGAGATCGCAGAAATGAAATGCAAAGACAAGAGCGTAGATTGATTCAAAAAGAAGAGAACATAGATAAAAAGCTTGATAATATAGAGAAAAAAGAAGACAACATCACAAAAAAAGAAGCACAGATATATAAAAAAGAACAAGAGTTAGACGGTCTCCATAAAAAACAAGTTGAAGAATTGGAGCGTATTTCCGGTTATTCAACAGATGAAGCAAAAGATTTACTACTCAATATTGTAGAAAAAGAAGTTAGACATGAAGCTGCAGTATTGATAAAAGAAGTAGAACAAAAAGCAAAAGAGGAATCGGAGAAGAAAGCAAGAGAAATCATTACAACTTCTATACAAAAATGTGCTGCTGATCATGTAGCGGAAAGTACAGTTTCAGTAGTTCCTCTTCCCAATGATGAAATGAAAGGAAGAATCATTGGTAGAGAGGGAAGAAATATTAGAGCGATAGAAACTCTAACCGGCATTGATTTAATCATTGATGATACTCCAGAAGCTGTTATATTATCAGGATTTGATCCTATTAGACGTGAAATTGCAAGAATAGCTCTTGAGAAATTGATTGTTGATGGTCGAATCCACCCAACTCGTATAGAAGAGATGGTGGAGAAGGCAGAAAGAGAAGTCAATAATACCATTAAAGAAGAAGGCGAGCAAGCAACCTTTGAGGTGGGGATTCATAACCTGCATCCAGAACTCGTTAAGCTTCTGGGAAGATTAAAGTATAGAACAAGCTATGGACAAAATATATTAAAGCATTCATTAGAGGTAGCGCACCTTTCAGGTATTATGGCTGCGGAGCTAGGCTTAGATATAAAGTTAGCTAAAAGAGCAGGCTTATTGCATGATATCGGAAAAGCTGTCGATCATGAAGTTGAAGGAACACATGTTGACATTGGAATGGAACTTTTGAAACGATATAAAGAATCAGAAAATGTTATTAATTCTATGGCATCACATCATGGCGATTATGAGCCTAAAAACTCAGAAGCTATTTTAATTGCTGCAGCAGATGCGCTTTCTGCGGCAAGACCCGGTGCTAGGCGAGAGACACTTGAAACTTATATTAAGAGACTACAAAAACTTGAGGAAATAGCAAACTCAGCTTCAGGTGTTGACAAGTCATTTGCGATTCAAGCAGGAAGAGAAGTTCGAATTATTGTTAAACCGGAAGAACAAACAGATGAGGAGATTGTATTCCTTGCAAGAAATATAAGTAAAAAAATAGAAGATGAACTGGAGTACCCAGGACAAATTAAAGTCAACGTTATAAGAGAAACTCGAGCAATTGAATATGCAAAATAAGATTTTATAAAAATCAATGAAAACCCAATTTTCACGGTAGTGAGAATTGGGTTTTTATTGATTTAGGTAATTTATAAAGCACTTTTTAATTGTTTTGTAAAATCAGAAACTGCATCTATGACGGTACCGTTTTCAATATTGTCTTCTATTCTTTGAATAATAGCACTTCCGACAATTAAGCCATCTGAAAGGTGCTTTAGACTTTTTATATCTTCTTCATTGGAGATTCCAAATCCTATGGCAAGGGGTGTAGAAGTATATTTTTTAACGCCATCAATAAACGCTTTAATGTTAGGGTCAAAGCCGGCTCGTTTGCCGGTAACTCCTAAAGAAGAAACACAGTATACAAAGCCGCTGGCGTCTTGTACAACCTGTTGAATTCTGTTTTTGGAGGTAGGTGCTACCAAAGGGATTAAATCCATAGAATAGTCGTTCATAAGCTCTTTCAATTCTGACCTTTCTTCAAGGGGTAAGTCAGGAATGATTAACCCATCTATAAGTCCTTTAAAGTGATTCAGAAACTTTTCAATACCATAAGCAAACATAGAATTATAATACAATAGAAATGCTAAAGGAATATCTGTTTTTTCTCTTAACTGAATGACCGCCTCCAATATGGCATCAATATTAGTTTCTGATGATAATGCCCTTTGAGACGCCCTTTGAATCACGGGACCATCAGCTAATGGATCCGAATAAGGAATGCCAAGCTCGATAATATCTGCACCTGATTTTTCCATTGATAAGACCAGCTCTATGGTTGTATCTAAATTAGGATCACCGCATGTGATATAGGTAATCAACGCTTTTTTATTTTCTTTCTTTAGCTTTTGAAAAGTTGTCTGGATTCTACTCATTTTCCCCACCTCCATAGTTGGTTAAAGTATGAATATCTTTATCCCCTCTGCCTGACAAGTTTAAAACAATAATATCATCAGGATTGGTTTTAGGTGCCAGCTTCATCAAATAGGCGATGGCATGTGCACTTTCTAATGCAGGAATAATACCTTCTATTTTGGTTAAGTATTTAAAGGCGGATACGGCTTCTTCATCAGTTATTGATACATACTTTGCTTTTCCGGTTGAGTGAAAATAGGCATGCTCCGGACCAATACCCGGATAATCTAAACCTGCAGAGATGGAATAAACGGGCTGGATTTGTCCATACTGATCGTGAAGCAAATAAGTCATCATACCATGGATAACACCAATAGAACCCCTGGTAATGGTTGCTGCATGTTGGTCCGTATCTACACCCAGTCCTGCTGCTTCTACACCATAAATTTGAATATTTTTTTCATCTAT
>JAKSCF010000003.1 GCA_022360735.1 Clostridia bacterium | reverse complement strand
TTTCTGTTTTTTATTTTGATTTAGAGAAAATACATTTACACCACAATAATGAGCAATTACAGGTGCATTTTTTGAACCCAATGACAATTGAAAAGGGGATATATACGCTTTTATAATATATATGAAGGGACGGGTTAAAAAGTATGCGCATACACAAATAAGGATATTAACACTTTCATTGTATAGATGCAATAGGTTATTAGGAGTGGAGGAAGTTTACATGATTTACCAGGAGTTAATCCATTTGGATATGGAAGTACAAAGTGTTGAAGAGTACTTTAATAAAATGGCAGAAAAACTTGTATTATTAGGATATGTAGAAAACTCTTTTTTGGAGGCTGTTAAAACCCGTGAAAAGAAATTTCCCACGGCTTTACCCATCAAACCGTTTTCTGTGGCGATTCCCCATACAGATCCATTGCACATCAAGAAACCTTTTATTGCGGCTACACGACTTAGGAGTCCGGTGAAATGGAACGAAATGGGAAATAATGAGATTGAACAAGATGTTAAATTTGTTTTCATGCTGGGATTGCATAGAGAGGATGACCATATAAAGTTATTACAGCTGTTAATTGATAATTTCCAGCGAGAAGATTTGATGGATAAGTTCTCAAATGCAGAAACTAAAGAGGAGTACATGAAATTGATTTTATCCATTGATGGATTGGAAGATGATCTTGGTATGAAGATAATCTAAGAGGAGGAAAAATATGAAAAAAATTATTGTAGCTTGTGGAAGTGGTGTGGCAACCTCTCAAACGGTGGCCAGTAAAGTTAACCGACTGCTTAAAGAAAACAAAGTAGATGCTCAAGTGGAAGTGGTCGATTTGAAATCCGTTGAAAGACATATAGATTCCAGTGTAGCTTATATTTCTATTACGAAAGTAAACAAAAGCTATCCTATTCCGGTATTTAACGGGATTGCTTTTTTGACAGGTGTGGGACAACAGCAAGAATTGGAAAAACTCATAGAGGTATGTAAGTAAATGATAAAAACATAACAAAGAATAGGAGTGGAATATATGCAAATTTTAGATAATGTGGTAGGTTATTTATTAGGGTTGGGACCCGCGGTCTTTGTTCCGATTATTATTATATTTGCTGGTTTGCTGGCAGGAATGAAATTTAAAGAAGCCGTATCCTCAGGAATCACGCTGGGGGTTGCCTTTACGGGGATGGGTATATTGATCGGCTTCATGATTGGAATTATTAGTCCTGCTGCGGAAGCTATGTTGAAATCTACCGGGATCTCCTTACCGATTGTTGACGGTGGATGGACAACCATGGCAACCATTTCGTGGTCATGGCCATATGCTTTTCTGATGTTTCCTTTGATGATTGTAATCAATCTCATTATGTTGATCATCAGAAAGACAAACACCTTCAATGCGGACCTTTGGAATGTATGGGGGAAAATTTTCACAGCAATTGCGGTAGCAGGAATCACTGAAAGTGTTCTCATGGCCTTTTTGGTTGCTGGAATTCAAATTATTTTTGAGTTGAAAGCAGCCGATGCACATCAAGGCAGAATTGAAAACCTTACGGGAATTCCAGGTGTGACGTGTACCCATAAAATGGTTTTTTTCGGAGCTATACTTTATCCTTTTGATAGGATTCTCAGAAAAATATCATTCTTTAATAGAAAGTTTAATGCAGAAGTGTTAAGGGACAAGATCGGAATTTTTGCGGAAAATCATGTCATCGGATTTATATTGGGTGTTCTTTTCGGGGTTGTTGCACGATACTCCATAGCGGATACATTTATTCTAGGTGTTAAGGCGGCTACGGCGCTAACGCTCTTCCCAGTCATCACCAAATATTTTATGCAAGCACTGGCTCCAATTTCTGAAGCTGTAAGTACTTATATGAATAAGAAGTTTGAAGGAAGAAGCCTGATTGTAGGACTTGACTGGCCGTTTCTAGGCGGTGCCAATGAAATTTGGTTATCCATTATCTTTACGGTTCCAGTTACGTTAATCTTTTCTATGTTCCTTCCTGGCAACGAGATTCTTCCCTTTGCAGGAATTATTAACATTCCCTTAGCCGTATCGGCGTATTTGGTTACGGGTGGTAATCTCTTAAGAATGCTTGTTTTATGTACATTAGGCGTACCGGCATTCTTGTGGATTGGTACTGCATTTGCTCCGTATATGACTCAGTTGGCGAACTTAACCGGAGCAATTACTCTTGGAGCCGGTGAAATAATTTCCAACAGTGCCATTGACGGTCCGGTATTCTCTTATGCCATGTCTCATGTCTTTATGATAGCGGACGGACACGTGATTCCATTGCTTGTTCTAATTGTATGGATTATTGGTTTTGTCTTATATTATAGAGATTTGATGAAAGAAAAAAACAATGAAAACTTAATGAAAGCAAGTGGCTAAAATGAGATGATAAGATTGAAAAAGGTGGAATAAACAATCTACATAATTTGGAGGCTAATCATGGAATTTACGAACGAAGAAGGAATCGTTGTTTTATACGATTTGATAAAAAAAATACAAGAAAACAAACAGTATCTTAGTGAAATTGATGGAGCTATCGGTGACGGTGATCATGGGATTAACATGAGTAAGGGTTTTACCATAGCCGAGGAGAAATTGAATAAAGACAAGTTCAACATGAGCGAAGGATTTATGGTTCTGAGTAAAGCTTTGATGGAAAAAGTGGGAGGCTCCATGGGGCCGTTGTATGGAAAGTTTTTCCTAGGAATGAGTATTGCCTCAAAAGGAAAAGAAAATATTGATCAGGACGTTATTAAAGAAATGCTTGATAAAGCTTATGTGGGTATTACATCAATCAGTCAGGCAAAAATAGGGGACAAAAGCTTGATAGATGTATTAGAACCGGCAATAAAAGCTTACGCTGAAAAAACAACGCTTGGCGAGGGGGTGGTTCCTTCGTTAGAATATATGAAAGAGGTGTCAGAACAAGGTATGATCTCTACTATCGATATGGTCGCGAAAATTGGAAGAGCCAGTCGTTTAGGAGAACGATCAAGAGGTCATCAGGATGCTGGTGCGACGTCCTGTAATATAATCCTTCAATCATTTGCCACATCAATCATTAAACTCCTAGATAGAGATAAAGAAAAGGAGAGTCAATATGCAAAAAATTATCAATAGGCCTGATTTTGTAGTAGAAGATATGCTGCAAGGATTTATAAAGGCACATAAAGATCTAGTTATGATTTCGGATAAGAATGATCACGTAGTCAGGAGTCCCAAAGCGCCGGTTAAAGGAAAGGTCGGATTGGTTACGGGAGGTGGAAGCGGTCACGAGCCGGCATTCCTAGGTTATGTCGGTGAAAATATGATAGATGCGGTTGCAATCGGCGAGGTGTTTTCCTCGCCGACTGCCCAAGCTTTTTTGGATGCTTTCAGGGAGGCAGATTCTGGTCAAGGTGTAGCTTGCCTTTTTGGTAACTATTCCGGCGATAACATGAATGTGAAAATGGCGGTTCAGATGGCGGAAGAAGAAGGGATTAAAGTCAAATACGTTACAGCTACTGATGATGTTGCTTCTTCAACGAAAGAAACTAAAGAAAAGAGGCATGGAATTGCCGGTGGTGTTTTTATGTGGAAAATCGGTGGGGCCAAAGCTGCCATGGGCGGAAGCCTGGATGAAGTCATCGCCACTAGTCAAAAAGTAGTCGATTATACCAGGAGTATTTGTATCGGGTTGTCGCCATGTACTATTCCGGGGGTAGGGAAACCGAACTTTACCATAGAGAATGGGACAATGGAATTCGGTATCGGTCACCACGGCGAGACGGGTATGAAAGTGGAACCACTAAAAACGGCTGATGAGATCGCTGAAAAAATGACTAATGCAATCCTGGATGACTTGGAGTTGAAGGGGAAAGATGAAGTGGCTGTAATCGTGTCAGGTTTAGGATCTACACCTGTGATGGAGCTATATATTCTCTTTGATGAAGTAGAAAAGAGATTATCACAAAATGGAATTTCTGTTTATCGCTCGTTTGTCGGTAATTACGTTACGTCATTGGATATGAACGGTGCAACATTAACAATGATGAAGTTAGACGATGAATTAAAACGTTTGCTGGACCATCCAGCAAGGTCTGTGGCAATAGAAGTCTGTTCATAAAGTCATAATAAAAACATAATTACAAGGAGAGATTACGGTGTATTTGAATCAAAGGTGTTACTTAGTCTTAAAAACTATTATTGATAATCCGTCAATCACTGGTAAAAAACTTGAAGAAAGATTGAACTTATCGAGAAAGCAAGTCAGTTATACGATTGATAAAATCAACGACTACCTGGAGCAAAATGGGTTTTCAAAAATTGAACGGTTACGCACGGGCAAATTCAATATACCGCTCTTTGTGATTGAAGAATTTCAATCTAAGGAAATAGAAATCGATATTAAGAATTATGTGTTTTCCAGTCAGGAACGAAGTGATCTGTTATTGTTATTATTGCTAAGCATTCGGGAGAATTTGTCAAGTTATCATTTTACGTCGGCATTGGGAATCAGTAAGAATACACTGATATCCGATTTGAAAAAGCTAAAAAATATCATTGGTTTGTTCAACATCTCTCTCTTCTATAGCAGAGCAGAAGGTTATACTCTAATTGGGACAGAGTTATCAAAAAGGGACTTACTTATCTATGCCATTAAGAATGTACTTGGAATTAAAAACGGAGAATCTATCATTCTGAAATTATGTGATATAAAAAATGAAAAGCTTTATGGGATTAAAGAAGAAATTGAAGAGATTGAAACCAAGTTAAATATACGATTTACCGATAAACGATTGAAAGAATTGCCTTATATTCTATATTTGATTATACGTCGAATTGATATTGGAAGGATGTTGGTTGAACTACCTAAGGCATTTCAACATATGAAAGGCACAAAGGAGTATTCTGTCGTCAATGAAATGACTGAAAACCTTGGAATCAGCAATCCCTTGGAGAAAATGTATTTGACGGCTCAAATTCAAGTTTCCAATATCCATCATTTTGAAAAAAATAAAAATAAAGTAGAGAAAAACTTGGTGACGGTAGTAAAGGCTGTTATTGAAGAATTTGAGAAGCATTGCTGCATCAGATTTAAAGAAAAGGATAAACTGCTTGAAGCTTTTATCCAGCATTGCGGGCCTGCAGTATATAGGATTTTGTATAATTATCATATCGAACCCAATATTACGGATATGTTCTTAAGGGAACATCAGTATCTTCATAAATTGGTGAAAAAGTCTGTCGCCCCGTTGGAGGCATTGGTAGGACGTGAATTACCCGATGAAGAACTTGTTTATCTGACTGTTTTATTGGGGGCTTGGCTGAGAAGAGAAGGTTTTTTGGATTTTGTAGAGGCCAAAAGACGAGGGGTTGTTGTTTGTACAAAAGGCGTTTCTATATCGAATTATCTTTTAATTACGTTGAAGGAACTTTTTCCGGAGATTGAGTTCATCGCATCCTTATCAGTGAGAGAATTTAACGACTATCAAGAGAACTACAGCATTGTCTTTTCCACCGTACGGGTGAAGACCGAGAAAACACAATTTCTGGTCAAACCTTTTCTTAATGATCAGGAGAAACAAAGCTTCCGTGAGAAAGTTTTTCAAGAGCTGGAAGGTATCAATTTGCATACGATCCAGATTGACGAACTGATTAAAATTGTTCGGGAACATAGCATAATTTATAATGAAACAAAGATGGAAAAAGCGTTGAAAAAATATATTTCAAGGTC
>JAKSCF010000384.1 GCA_022360735.1 Clostridia bacterium | reverse complement strand
GGTATCCGTTATGTATAATAAAATGGATGTCTCTCTTGAACATATACCTATATGAAAACCGACAAGAGTTCTATAGTATTATTCAAGGGGGATGTCTCTTTTATTTTTAAAATACCGCTCCATTTTTTATTGATATTTCTCGAGATAGCTGTAGAAGTTTCTTTTTTATTTCTACGATTAATTCTTCCGTAAATCTAATGGTTGGACCTGAAACCGTAATACTTCCCTCTACTTGTTTATCGCTGTTGAAAATAGGACAAGAAATGGAACTTGCGCCCTCTGCCCGTTCACTATGTGAAAGCGCATATCCTTTTAATCTTATCTCCTTTAAATCATCCATTTTTTTTATTCTTACTTCCTCTGTGCATTCATCTAATATATGATTAATGGCCTCCTGAGATAAGAATGCCAACATGGATTTTCCTGAAGCACCATATTTTAAATCACAAATCAATCCAACCTCAACAAAATTTCTTATAATTCTTTTGGATTCAATGCATTCAATACAAACCCTTTTCCCATGTTTTAAAACATTGAGATTTACGGTTTCATCAAAAAGTTCCGATAACATTTTCATATAGGGTAATGAAATTTTACGTAGATCGATTTGATCTTTATATAAAGACCCGTATTGAAACAATTTCATTCCCAGTTTGTATTTTTTACTTTGAATATTTTTGTCTAAAAAGCCGATTTGTTCCATAGTATTTACCAATCTAAATACAGTTGTTTTTGGAAAACCGGTAAGTTTTGTAATATCACTGATCCCTAATTCATTATGATGTTTAATAAATAAATCGAGTATATCAACGGTCTTCATCAACGAACCATTTAATGATTTTTCTTCACTATTTATCAGTTTCACCTCCTTTGTTCCAATATTCGGAACATAGTTCCGTTTTTGTTGAGTTGATTTTATTGTATTGGAAGAGGACATAAAAGTCAATGCATTTTCTGACGAATCATTTTAATCTTAGTCCAAATATACTGCAGCACTAAAAAATTAAACCATAAAAAAAGACTCTTGAAAAAATTTCTATCAAGAGTCTTTTGATCCATTTATTATTTTTCGGTTTTTTTATCCCAATCATCGCAAGTTAACAATCGATATTTTTCTAGTCCGGCTTTTAAGATGCACATTGCCTTGGTTAAGTCTTTTTCGTTCAGAACATAGGCCAATCTTATTTCATCTTTACCTAATCCCGGCGTTTCATAAAATCCTTCAATAGGCGCAAACATAACGGTTTCATTATCGATATCAAAGGATGTAAGCATCCACACTAAAAATTCTTCTGCATTGTCAACCGGAAGCTTTACGGTTAAATAAAACGCGCCTGAAGGTTTTCTGCAAACCACACCTTCTATTGGACTCAATATATCATAAACAATATCTCTTCTTTTTTGGTATTCTTTTTTTATATCATTAAAATATGTGTGAGGTAACTTATAAAGCTCAGCAGCGCCTACCATATCCAATGTAGAACATGATAATCTCCCTTGACAAAGCTTCAACACATGGTCCAGTAACTCTTCATTTTTTGTGAGCAATGCTCCTATTCTTGCGCCACAAGCGCTAAAACGTTTGGAAACACTATCGATAAGAATAACTCGATCGGTTACATCAGGCAATTGGCCAAAGCTGGTTACAGGAGTGCCGTTATATACAAATTCACGATACACTTCATCAGAAATGATAAAAATATTATGTTTTTTTGCAACATCAGCAATCATTCTCATTTCCTTTAAGGTTAACACTGTTCCGGTAGGATTCCCAGGATTGGTCAAGAGTATTGCTTTGGTTCTTTTGGTGATTCGATTTTCAATCTCTTCTTCCCTTGCAAAATGAAATCCATTCTCTGCTCGGGTGGTTATGGGCACTATTTTTGCACCGGTGCCTTTAATAAATATATTATAATTAGAATAGTAAGGTTCCGGAACAATGATTTCATCGCCTTCATTTGTAATACTTAATAGTGTGAAAGTCAAAGCTTCACTACCACCATTAGTTATTATGATATTCTCATCATCGAAAAATACATCATGTCGCTCATAATATTTCCTTATTTGGGTAATCAGTTCAGGAATACCTTGAGAAGGCATATACGCTACAATCTCATCCGCAAAGTTTTTAATGGCATTAATAAAAACATCCGGTGTTTTTATGTCGGGCTGACCAATATTTAAATGATAGACCTTTTTCCCTTTGTTTTTCGCATCCTCAGCATATTTATAAAACTTTCTGATGGGGGAATGATCCATGCTTTTTAATTTTCTCGAAAACTTCATTTTTTTCACCAACCTTTAGCCCAGATTATTATTTTTTGAGTTCTAAGTGCGCACTTTCCACAGTGTCTTCAACATTATGGATTGAGTCACAGCTCTCTTCTGATTTTTGCAAATGTAATAAGTACTCGATATTACCTTTAGTCCCTTTCACAGGAGAAAATGTTAAAGCTTTTACTGCAAAGCCTAATTCACTTGCAAAAGATGTTATTTTATGAATGACTTCAATATGTATTTTTTTATCTCTTACTATACCATTTTTACCTACTTGTTGTCTACCCGCTTCAAATTGGGGTTTAATCAAACAAACTAATTCACCGTTTTCTTTTAGTAATTCATAAGCTACAGGTAAAACCAAGGTCAGTGAAATAAATGAAACGTCAATGGAAGTAAAATCTATTGGATCCGGGATATCCTCTTTAGTAACATACCGAATATTGGTCTTCTCCATATTAATAACTCTAGAATCATTTCTTAGCTTCCAATCCAGCTGTCCATATCCTACATCGACAGCGTAGGTTTTTACTGCACCATTTTTGAGCATACAATCCGTAAATCCGCCTGTAGATGCGCCTATATCTAAAGTAATATCACCCTCCATGTTGAGCTGAAAAGCTT
>JAKSCF010000541.1 GCA_022360735.1 Clostridia bacterium | reverse complement strand
TTCATACATTGACCTAAAACGTCTGTCACAGCCTGCACAATTATTTATGATTGTAGAACCTGACGGCAGCTTTGGACTATGACGGCAACATATATTATGCATCTTGATGGTGCCAAAATATTTATTTAATCCAGCCAATATCTTATGTTCGGATGCACTTTTGTAAATGCTTAGGGCACACCCCGGATTAAAACAACATTTATCCATATCTATATCAGATATTTTTATACTCTCTATTCTTATACCTTTCATACGCATACCTCTTTCATGATTTATTCTTCAATATAAGTTCAGTATACATGAACAAAAATCTATATTATAGCGGTTTTCGGACGGTACATTAATACTTAGCCAAAGACAAAACAAAACCCTAATCCAGATAAACCAGATTAGAGCCTCATCAAAATATGGATGAATGTTAATTCTAATATTCTATTAATACATAAGTTCCATCATCATCCCTTTTATAGCCAATTAATTGAGAATCAAAATCTTCACCGAATTTACCATTCCATTTCATGATAATTCCTTGATCAATTAAAGTAGAATGATTAAGGATTACATAAAAATTATCTCCATCGTAATAATATTCATAACTCAAATCAATAGTTTCATTATCGTATTCTATTAGATAATTTCCTTCACTATTCGCTCCGTATACGCCTCTCAAATCTTCAGGCGTTAGATTATGATTATATTTCAGTATGTTTTCTGATAAGAAATCTACCAAAGTATTTCTAAATTCATCTGCTTTCATATCAGCGAGCGTATCAATCGAAACCAGTTCTCCTGTCTGTAAATCAAATGTACTGCCAAAATAGTAACGAACTGGCTTTCCTGCTGTTTGTACAGTTGCTATTTGCCTAATACTAAGGTAGTTTTCATCTATCATCATGACATCACTATCAATAGTATATAAGAAAGGTTGTTTAGAGATTATATCATCACCAAAGGATTGTCGAGTTTCGGATAAGATATTTTTAAACGCTTGCAGCCAATCATATTGATAATGAGTCAACCTATTTGAGCCATTGAACCAACCTTCCATTTCTTCTTCATAAAATGAATTGATCTTATCAGCAAACTCTAGGCCTTTGATTATAGGTTTGTCATAATAAATATATGCAAGTATTTTACCAGAACCACTTTCGATTGAGTAATCAATGCGTTCAATTTGCACATTCATTTTTCCAGACACTAAAACACTATCGCTTCCGCTTTCTACTTTATTATTTGTTCCAACACAACCAGCTAGTAACATTATAGCTAATACAGCAATAAATATTTTATAGATATTTTTTTTAATCATTATTATCCTTTCTACCTTCTTTAACCCAAGCTTCAATTCCATAATTCCCAACATGTTTGTAACCGACACTTTGCAGTTTCTCTATCGTTGCCAAGCATACCTCTGAATCTGGAACAACTATATCTATATCTAAAATTGGTTTAGCCCACAAGCCTTCTACAGAAGTACTTCGTACATGTTCAATTCTAACATTTAAGTTCTTTAACAACTCATAATAAAAGTTAGATGCTTTTTCGAATTCAGCTTTCCACTTTGGGTTATAAGGCACTACTTCTACTTTGTTCATTTATTAACTCCCCTCATTAATTCTTTTTATTTACATAATTCTTTTTAAAATCGGCAATCTTCTAAAAACATAGTGTGATAATAAATAGCTTGTAATTAAAGCAATACCGCCTACAACCAATATTTTTAATACCGCATACATATTGCTGTTTCTAAACAAAAGCGAAATGCAAATCAAAACAGGCGTATGCCACACATAAACAGCAAAACTGTTTTTAGACAAACCAGTCAATAAAACATTTCTTTTATTAAACTTTTCTTTAAAAAAGCCTATCATGCCAATAGACATGCCAATACAAACAAAGCTTTCCCAAATTGCATAGATTATGCTTTGCCAATTCATATTCCCATCCAGTATACCTTGACCATGTTTCAATACGCCCCCAAACATTATAATACAAATCCATATAACTATGCCCAGAATTATTGTAGCTATAAGCCATTTTTTTGAGTAATGGTATGATATCTGATTGAACCAGTCTCCTTGATAAGCTTTTATACCAATAAAATACATGACACTATGCATCCAAATAAAACTCATAGGTATATTTAGAAACTCATCATTGAAATGAAATTTTGTTCTGATTATAAAACTGACAACACCAGCAAGAACTATTACTACAGTTGTTATCGAAAAAGAAGGTAATGTAGAGGCCTTTACATTCTTTTTGTTGCCAACAAGAGCATAAATAATAGAAAAAATCAATAAAGCAAGTACAAACCATAAAGGTCCTGATCCATTTAAAAATTCAAATGTTTTGACATATTCTAAATAAAAACTAAAAAAACTTTCATGCATAATCTGTTTCTCTTTAGCCATATAAAGAATAAAAAGTGTTAGCGGATAAATACCAAGAGTAAAAACCAACCATGGCAAACCTAATCTTTCCACCCTGCCTATAACATATTTTTTTCTGGTTTTACTTGCTAAAGATTTTGCTGAAAAATACCCCGCTATCAAAAACATCAGTCCCATGAAATAACTGTTTGTAAATGCGACAAATAGAGCAGATAGCAATTTTGTTACCATGCCAGTTTTTTCAGCATCAATATAATGCCAATTCCCTACACCACTATATGTGACTGCCGTATGCAGCATAACAACTAAAACGATGATTATGCCTTTTAGATAATCCAAAAAATACGTTCTTTTATTTATACCTGTCACCTTTTCATCCCCTTTTTCTTATTATAAATAATTATAATTCTTCTCTTTATAATATAAAATTTTCAAGCACTTCCGTCAGAAATAAGTGTTGTGCACAATTTATTTTTTATTTACATATTATATGATTGTAAATTAAGATCTTAATTAGAAGGGCATTAGAATAGTGTTAGAAATCATCTTTCCTCCTTTTCTTTAGGCAGAAAAAAACAGAAACTTTCTCAGCTCATTCCCTAAGTTCCTGTTTCTATTTTATATATAAAATTGTATAAATTAATTTGTTCTTATATTTATTCATCAAGCAAAGAGCTTGCAGTTTCATATTCTACTTGACTCTCTTGAAATTTCTTCTCTTTAGGAGAAAACACAAAATATAAATTCCAAAAAGCATCTCTTGCAACTTTTTCGACTCTTCTATAATCTTTCGATTGTTCATTTCTAATATTTATGTTCATTTGTCTTATCCTTTCATAACGTAATCAAAAATCAAAACATTCTTTCATCTCCGATTCAACTAGCCCCTTTATCGCTTCATATTTTTCAGTCTCTATCAGAAAAAACAAAGCAGAATATCTGCACTTGCCGTAGATTTCTCCGTCAATTAGTAAATTGACTCCCATTTTACACTTTGAGTTACATGCATCAGCGTCAATCATTCGTTTACAATCTTGAGCTTTATTAATTTCTTTAATCATACTGATAGGTAACGTTGTAAACTTTTCCATATATTTGTCTGTATGATTCCCATAGATTCTAATAAAAGTTCCCTTTTTACGATTAACAAAATTCAATAGCGTTTTCTTAGTTGACTTTTGGACATAAGATAATGAATATCCCGTTTTTTTCAGTTCAACCTTTTGGATAAACCCATTTTCGGTTAGCATTTTATTAATTTCATTATAAAAATTAAAATTGGAACCACCTACATTTATCATAAAGTCATCGAATGTATATTTTTCTTTTCCCATACTAATTACCTCCTTTACACCGTTTAACTGGCAGCCAAATCTAATATCTTCTTTATGTAAAAAGGATTGCCAAAAGTTTTGAGAAATATTTGTTCAGAGATTTCAGTTAATAAATGCTTTGAACAGTTAAAATAGCTCTCAATCATATCACAGGTGCTGGACAAATTTAAGCTTGTAATGTTCAATTCTCTCATAGGAATACTTTGGAGTGTTATCTCGTCAATAACTGACATTAAGGGATAATTCTGATGGACATCTTCTTCTCTAAAGGAACCAATTATAAGCAAAAATTTCAAATTGTCCATTGCAAATATTTTCAAAGGTATCTTTCATTATATTGATTTCTTTATTTCTTCCAACGAATAACTCACACATCACTGCCTGTGTTATACAAACTGTTTCGTCTTCCATGTTATCTTTTTGGTTTTCTTGGCATTTCATCACCCTATTATTATTTTTTTCTTATTGTATTCTCATCAAGTCAATTTGTCAAGCCTGACCCCTTTTTCCCTATTCAAATTTTACTTTTATAGAAAAACCATAAGTAAATTGTTTCATAAGAGATGGAGTGAAATCAATCGAACTATTGCTTTTAACATTACCATCACCTTTATAGCCCTTATAATAAATACATATAAATTCACCATTGTTTATTTCAACATTACCACCAAATCCCCTACGCATAATTGCAAATTTTTCATCATCAGAAACATCAGGCATTTTACAATTCATTGTATTATCGTTTATATGAATTTCAGGATTAATGCTGTTTTCATCATTGCTATTAATAACAATAAAACCTTCTTTTTTATTAGTTTCATCTATATATTCTTGTGTTTTTATTACTTTTCCATCTTTATACCAGTCTACAACTAAATATATTTTATCTACTTTCTCTAGGTTATATCCCATTATTAGGCTGTCAGAATTGGTAACTGTATTGGCTAATCTTTGCTCTCTATCAGTTAATTCTATGAATCCCATATATT
>JAKSCF010000510.1 GCA_022360735.1 Clostridia bacterium | reverse complement strand
CTGAAAAAATTTTTATGAAAAGTAATGGTTAAAGTGCCTATTATTTCATCATTCATATATATCAATGCAGTTGCACAATTAACAATATGATGATCTTCACAGAAATGCTCTGTATTATTGGTTCTGAAATTCTTTTTGTATCTTAGAGCAAGGGTTATGGCGTTGGTTCCAATAGACTCTTCACACCACCGAGCACCTCTGCACAAGCCAAATTCAGCAATATTTTCCTGAGTTAAAATCTCACCTTTCGTATACAAAATGTGTTCATATTTATCGGTTAAATAAATCATACAGTTCATTTCTTTTAAGGATTCATAAACGGTATCGATAATCTGAGACCCTACATTAATTAAAAAATTGTTTTCTTTTAATATTTGTTCGAATTTTTCAGGAGTTACATAATTTGCACGGGAATGATTAGGGTTGATGTTCATTTCACGACATCTCTTCCAAGAATCAGCAACTTCAGGTCTTACATACGGTTCTACTTGTCCCGTCTTTAAAAAATCATCTCTTGCTTTTTTCATTTTCATGATGTTGTCGGTATATTTTTTTATTTCAGAGCTTGAACGCTTATTAAGTTCTTCTAATTCCGTCAACAGATTCAGAAGGTCATCATTTTTATTCATGTAATCTCACCCTCTTTTTTTTTACTTATAATATATCAGAAAAATCAAAAAGTTTCAAGTTCAGAATGGAACTATTGGAACAAATGGAACAAAAACAGTTCCGTTTTGGGACTGTTTTTTACAAAAACCACTTAAATATAGCAGAATATCTTTGGAATAGTTCTTGCTAATTATTATAGACAAGAGTTAAGAACTCTTTAGTATTTATTAGAAGTTTTAAAAAATAACTAGAAAGGATGATAAAAATGCACAAAGTAAAACTGCCAAAACTGGGATTGACAATGGAAGAAGGGACTATAACAAAATGGTATAAAAATGTTGGAGACCAAGTAACAGTGGGAGAAAAGTTGTTTGAAGTTGAAACAGACAAGTTGACAAACGAGATTGAAGCAAAAGAATCAGGAACATTAACAAAAATTATTGTACAAGAAGGCGAAACTGTAGCTTGTTTGACAGAATTAGCTGAAATTGAATAATAGGAGTGGTTAGAATGTCAAAAGTAGTGCCTGCTTCAAAAATTAGAAAATTGATAGCAAAAAATATGGTGAACAGTTGGAGTACATCACCTAAATGTGATTTCTTCACAAAAGTAAAGGTTGAACAACTATTAGAATTCCGAAAAACATTTAATGAAAAAAATAATGTTAAAGTCTCTTTTCTTAATTTTGTTATGAAGGCAACAGCACAAGCATTACAAGAATTTCCATATGTCAATGCAAGTTATGATTTTGAAAATCACAATCATATCTTACATGAAGACATCAATGTAGGATTTGCGCTTGTTGTAGGAGATGACTTAATAGTTGTTAATACAAAAAATACAGAGAAGGTAAACTTAATTGATTTAAATAAAGAAACCAATAGATTGATTGAAGGATCTAAGACAAAAAAATTAACCATGGATGATATCACAGGTGGCACCATAACCATTAACAATATGGGCATATACAAAGACCTTGAATATCATACGGCTATCATTAATCAACCAGAAATGTCCATACTTTCTATTTACACCATTAAAGAAGAACCTGTTATCGAAAATGGTGAAATAAAAATAGGTCAAATCATGAATATGGCTTTGTCGGCAGATCATAGGGTCATAGATGGCAAATTGGCTTGTGAATTCTTATTCAGAGTTAAAGAACTTATAGAAAATCCAGATACAATAAGTAATCTTTAAAAAAATAAAGGGGAGAATTACATGAGCACTAATTATGGTGGATACATGGGCAAAGTATTAATGATCGATGTATCAACAAAGGAAA
This sequence comes from Clostridia bacterium, assembly GCA_022360735.1. The sequence goes on along the minus strand of JAKSCF010000510.1, from coordinate 18,268 downwards.
CAAGTGAGTACAATTGGACAGATCAAGATAGACGAAAATATCTTGGTGGTAAAACAATGGCTGCTAAGATTATTTCTGATTTAGTAGCACCGGATGTGGGACCATTTTCCGAAGATAATGTTCTGGCCATTACAACAGGCCCCCTTACGGGAACCAATGCACCGGCATCAGCACGCTTTAATATTTCCACAATATCACCACTAACCAATATTTTAACCTCATCCAATTGTGGGGGTAATTTTGGACTTTTTCTAAAAAAAGCCGGATATGACAGCCTGATCATCAAAGGCAAATCTCCTGAAAAGATATGGATAGAAGTAACGGAAGATGGTATTGAGTTTCATGATGCTGATGATCTTTGGGGAGCAGAAACCACTGAAGCCCAGGAAAGGTTACCGGCTAAAACAGGAAAACTGGTTATTGGACCGGCAGGTGAAAACTTAGTATATTACGCCGGAGTTTTTAGTCAAGAAAGAACGGCTGGAAGAGGCGGAGTAGGGGCCATATTTGGATCTAAAAATATTAAAGCCATAACTGCAGCCGGAACAAAGAAACCGGAAATAAAAGAGCCGGAAAAGACAAAAGCATTTTATAAAAAATGGATCGATGTATTAAAGAAACATCCCATTACAGGACATCAGCTTCCAAAGTTAGGGACTGCGGGACTGGTTAGTAAAATGCAGTCCAACAGAGTGCTTGCAACCAAAAACTTCAAAGCAGGCGTATATGAGGATTATTACAAAGTATCCGGTGAAGAACTGGCTGAAAAACACCTGATAAAAAACAAAGGGTGCGTTACCTGTCCCATGCAATGCGGAAGGGTGGTCAATGTACATGGAAAAAATGTAAAAGGACCCGAGCTGGAAACCTTAGGATTATTAGGTCCAAATATCTTAAACAACGATATTGAAAAGATCAACGAATGGAATCTGCTTTTAGATGAACTGGGAATGGATACCATCAGTACAGCAGGCGTCATTGCATTTTCAATGGAACTGAATGAAAAAGGCCTATGGGACAATGGACTGGAATTTGGCAAGACAGATAACATTTCACAGATATTCAAAGACATTGCACACCAAAGGGGTATAGGGAAAGACCTATCCAAAGGTGTCAAGTATTTGTCTGAAAAGTATGGGGGCAAAGAATTCGCGATGCATTCAAAAGGAATGGAACTATCTGCATATGAGCCCAGGCATTCTGTTGGGCTGGGTCTGGGATACGCAGTATCCAATAGAGGCGGCTGTCACTTAAATGCAGGGTATTTAATACTATTTGAAGCCTTAGCACTGGCCATGAATCCTTTTACCACCAGATCTAAAGCTGAATTAACCCATACGATGCAGAACTTAATGGAAGCCATATCATCAGCAGGGCTTTGCTTGTTTACAAGTTATACAACCATTCCGCCTTTGGTTATAAAAAAACCCAATGGTATCGCGGCAAAGATCATTAACAGTTCTTTGACATTACCTGGCGTTGGAGCTGTTGTTAATGGGGTTAATCGAATGAATACAGGATTAAAAAACCTTCATGTACCAATTCTTCCTTATTCAAAAGCCATTGTATTGAGCACAGGTATGCCGATGAATCTAATAGAATTCCTTAAGATAGGAAGAAGAGGCTTTAACCTTGAAAGAAAATATAATGTCAGCAGAGGCATAACCAGCAAAGATGATGCTCTGCCGTCACGCTTAACCGATGTCATAGAAGAAGCAGGCAACAAAAAATCAAAGGTACCTTTAGAGAAATTAAAACAAAACTATTATAAGAGCAGAGGTTGGGACAAAAATGGCATTCCTATACAAAAGACATTAAGAAAAGTAGGATTATAACATGTCTGTACCTAGTGTAACCATTCGTTTACATGGACTTTATAGTTTAAATAACATCAGGGAAGTAGAGGTTCAAGCCCAAACGGTAAAAGAGGCTTTAGCACAACTGGAAAAACAATATCCGGAAAACTTTAAATTAAAAGAAATGAAGACCGGTATTATTTGCTTAAATAATACCAATATTAAAAAGTTAAAAGGGCTGAAGACGAATCTGAATGATGAGGACATTATAGGTATTTTTTTCCCAAGCTCTGGCGGGTAATTATTTCTGAATTAATCCAACCAAAAATAATGTTTGTAAAAAACAAACATTAAATATAAAAATAAAAAAGGAGTGTTTATCATGAAATTTATAAGCAAAGAGTGGATGGATGCACATGAAAAACTATTAAACGAAGAGTTTAATAAAAAAGGCAGAGTCAATGTTCAATTAGTTGAAATTTATGAAGATTGTCCAGATGGCACAACAAAATGGATTTATTATCATTTAAAAGATGGTGTAGTAGAAGAATTTAAGTCCGGTGAAGGAACAGAACTTCCTGAAGCGACTTTTAGAAGTTACGGCAAATATGAAAGTTATGTAAAAATACAAACAGGCGAAATCAGTCCTAAAGCTTCTTTAATGGATGGCACATTTACATTAGAGGGGAATATGATGAAAGCATTGGCTATGTTGGGTGTATATAATAGAATTCAAAAATGCAAAACTATCCCTGGGACAGAATATTAATCAAGAGATATAAAGAAAATATAAAGTAAAAAGGTTAGGAGCAGGAGGAGGGTATTTATGAAAAATCATGAAAAAAGCGATGCGCTTTATGAGAGAGCATGTAAAAGTATACCAGGAGCTTTTATGTCAAACTTTAAAAAAGATGAGGGTCAAAAGCCAATTTTCGTTAAAAGCGTAAATGGTGCCAGAATCATTGATGTTGATGATAATGAATACATTGACTTTGGTTTATCCCTAGGACCGGCTATCCTTGGAAGACAAAATGAAAAGGTTCAAAATGCGGTTATAGAAACCGTAAAACAATTCCATACAAATGAAATGTGTATGCTTCAAATTGAAGCTGCAGAAAAAATTCAAAAATTAGTACCCTGTGCCGAATTAGTTAGATTTACAGGCAGCGGTACGGAAGCAAACATGAATAACTTACGTGTTGCAAGATCCCATACCGGTAAAAATATGTATGTAAAATTTAACGGACAGTACAATGGTGGCGCAGATTTCATTTTAGGTGGAGTTCCTAAAGATCCTCAAGATCCTGTTGCTCAAGATGATGTCAACTGGGAAGATGTTTATTCAATATTATGCAGTACAAGCGGTCGAGCAAAACATTCTTTAGACGATTGCTATATCATTGAATGGAATGATTTAGAGGCGCTGGAAAACCTATTTAAAGATAAAGCAGATGATATTGCAGCAGTTATTATGGAACCGGTCATGACCAACGTTAATGGTTGTACACCTGAAACAGGCTATCTTGAAGGCGTTAGAGAATTATGTACAAAATATAATGTTGTACTTATATTTGACGAAACTTTAACGGGATTCAGAATGGGTTTAGCTGGTGCACAAGGGTATTATGGTGTTACGCCTGATTTAACTACTTTTGCGAAAGCAATAGGTGGTGGTATGCCTATATCCGTATTCTGTGGTAAAAAAGAAATATTAGATACACTTACAAGAACAGATACTCTAGGTGTGGGAACATACAATGGTCATCCGGTTTCAGTGGCAGCATTGATTGCTACTATAGAAGAGTTAGAAAAAAATGACGGCGAAGCTTATAAACATATTGAACGCATGGGAAATATGTTGAGAGACGGCATGTTAGAAGTAGCTGAAAAAGTAGGATGCAAAGACTTAAGAGTTCAGGGTTATCCCGGAGCGTGGAACATTCTATTTAGTGAAAAAGACAAGATTATTAATCACAAAGATGGCATTGAAAATTCTGATTTATTTAAAGTAAATGCTTTTCTAAGTATATTAAAAGAAAAGGGTGTCATAACAACATTCCGTTTCTGTATATCAACCGTTCATACTGAAAAAGACATTAAAGATACTTTAGTAATATTCGAAGAAGCTCTAGTGGAATTTATGGAAACCTTAGGTTAGAGCAGTGAACTAAAGAATAAGACTCTTATAATTATTGCCAAAACGACATAATGTTACTTTTAATAATAATAGGAGGATGAAATGTTTAATATTGATCTTTCCGGTAAAATAGCTGTCATTACTGGTGGAGGAAGCGGACTTGGTGCAGTGTGCACCAAAACCCTTGCCCAAGCTGGTGCAGACATAGCAGTAAGCGACATCAATGAAGATAATGCAAAAAAGATTTGTGAAGAAATACAAAAATATAATGTTAAAACTTCTTTTGGAAAAGTGGATGTCACCAATGAAGATGAAGTCAATGATTTTGTTGATAAAGTCTTTGATGAATACGGTAAAATTGATATTTTAGTTCATGCGGCAGGCGTTGTATTAATAGCACCATTTAATTTCGTTAGTGTTGAGCAATATAAAAAGTTACTAGATGTCAATGTTATCGGAACACACATTACGAATCAATCTGTTCTTAGATATATGCTGCCAGAAGAAAATGGTAAAATAGTGAACTTTGCTTCTGAAGCTGGAAAACAAGCTTCACCGGACATGGTTCATTATTCATCTACAAAGTATGCAGTTATAGGAATGACGCAAGGTGTTGGGCTCATGTGTGCGCCATATAATATTAATGTAAATTGTGTATGCCCCGGCATTATCAAAACGCCAATGTGGGAAAAAATAATGGATGATGCGGCTTCTCTTTCCGGCACACCAAGAGAAGCAATATGGGAGAAAGGTATGAGCCTTATACCAATGCAAAGACCGCAAACAGAGCAAGATATTGCTAATATGGTACTATTCTTAAGCTCAGAGCTTGCAGATAATATAACAGCACAAGCTATCAATATTGATGGCGGCATGTCTTTATATTAAGTTAAGGTGATATATAAAGTAAAGGAGACAAAATATGGAAAAGGAAAAGTTAATTGACCTATACAAAAGTATGGTTAGAATAAGAAAATTTGAAGAGCAAGCCAGTGAAGCTTTTGCTATGGGCGATCTTCAAGGATTTGTACATTTATATATTGGTGAAGAAGCTGTAGCGACAGGTGCATGTGCGGCTATCTCTAAAAACGACTATATAACAAGCACCCATAGAGGGCATGGTCATATGCTTGCTAAAGGTGCAGATCCTAATCGAATGATGGCAGAACTGTGTGGTAAAGCAACGGGATACTGTAGAGGAAAAGGCGGTTCAATGCATATTTCCAGTATTGACTTGGGTATGCTTGGCGCAAACGGTATGGTTGGAGCTGGATTTCCTTTAGCAGTAGGTGCTGGAATGGCTCAAAAAATCAAAAAAACAGATAACGTAGTTGTATGTTTCTTTGGTGATGGGTCTACAAACGAAGGATTATTCCATGAATCTTTAAATGCTGCAAGCCTTTACAAGCTTCCGGTCATATTTGTTTGTGAAAACAATTTATATGGCATTTCAACCAGACAAGATAGAAGTATGGCTATTATTGATATCTCTGAAAGAGCGAATTCATATAATATGCCGGGTGTTATTGTAGATGGAAATGATGTATTAGCTGTCAATGAAGCAGTAGAGCAAGCCGTAAAAAGAGCTAAAGCAGGCCAAGGTCCAACATTGATTGAGTGTAAAACATATAAGCATCATGGTCATTTTGAAGGAGATCCTGCTTTATACAGAGCGGATGAAGAAGTAGAAGAGTGGATGGCAAAAGACCCTATTCCAAGATTCGAAAAATATTTAGTTGAACAAAATATTGCGACAGAAAATGAACTTAATACGATTTCAGATAAAATTCAAGATCAAATGTTAGCAGCTGTTGATTACGCAATAGACGCTCCTTCTTTAGATGAAAGTGAAGCTGTGAAGGATGTATACACTGACATAGTAGAGGAGGGAAGAAGCAGATGAAGAAAAAATTAACTTATGGTGGCGCTTTAAACCAAGCTATTGATTTAGCAATGAGCCAAAACGAAAATGTATTCTGTTTAGGTGAAGATATTGGTCTTATGGGAGGTTCTTTTGGTATAACAAGGGGACTAATGAATAAATATGGTGAAGATAGAGTCATCGATACGCCAATATCTGAAGCCATGATTGCCGGCGCAGCGGTAGGTGCAGCAGCAACAGGTATGGTACCTATTGCAGAAATTATGTTCTCAGATTTTATGACATACTGCTTTGACCAACTGGTTAACCAAGCAGCAAAAATGAGATACATGTATGGAGGGAACATTGAACTTCCTCTAGTTATTAGATTCCCCGGCGGTGGTGGAATTCAAGCAGCTGCACAACACTCTCAAAACTTAGAAAACCTTTTGGTTCACATCCCGGGACTTAAAGTCGTTTATCCTACTACCGTTGAGGATGCCAGAGGTTTAATGTTAGCAGCTATTCAGGATAAAAACCCAGTTATGTTCTTTGAGCACAAATACCTATATGCTGCTATGGAACAAGTTGAAGAAGAATTTGAACCAATTCCACTTGGAAAAGCATCTATTAGAAAAGAAGGTAAGGATGTAACCATTGTAGCAACAGGATACTGTGTTAACAAATCTCTAAATGCAGCTAAAAAGCTTGAAGAAGAGGGAATAAGTGTTGAAGTGATTGATCCAAGAACTCTATTCCCATTAGACACAGAAACAATATATAAATCTATCGATAAAACAGGCAAATTAGTAGTTGTAACTGAAGAAAATAAAAGAAGTGCTTGGTCAGCAGAAATGGCAGCATTAGCAGCAGAAGACAAATATGACAGCTTAAAAGCTAAAATTGTCAGAATCGGTGCATTGAACACACCTACACCTTTTGCTAAAGACCTTGAAGATTACGTATTGCCACAAGAAATAGACATTATTAATGGCGTTAAAGAAATTTGCTAAAAAATTGACACATCATTTTACTCATAGATAACATGAAACCATAGAATATAATTCATTTAAAACACTAGAATAAAACCATGCTAATCTAAATGAATCATAAAATTATTCTTGATAGAATTGTTGAGGAGGAGAACCATGAGTAAAGTTATGACCGTATTAGGTGAAATCGATTCAAAAGATTTGGGCTATACGTCTATGCATGATCATATTTTAGTAGATCTGAGTTATTGGAAAGACGAATTTAAAGCATTAGTTCCAAATATCAACGAGGATAAGCTAAAAGTTCAAGGCCAAAACATATCTTATCTTAGAAAAGGATATTTTAGTGCATCTTCAGATAGTGTGTGTTTGAATGATGTTGATTTAGCAAGTGAAGAAATAAGCCATTTTAAAAATGCAGGAGGATCAGCTATTGTAGAGGTCAGTCCTGGTGGGATAAGGGGAAATATTGAAGATTTAAAAAAAGTTTCTGAAAATGCAGGTGTTCATATTATTGCATCAGCAGGACTATATTGTGAAGGGTCCTGGCCCCAAAAATGTGTGGATATGTCCATAAGTGAGCTTCAGGCACATATTGAAAAAGAAATATATGAAGGCATAGATGGAACCCATATTAAAGCGGGCCATATAAAAATTGCATGCAATAATCTCACGGAATTAGAAGAAAAAGCTCTAAGGGTAGGTGCTCAAGCTTCAAAAAAATCTGGATTGGTGTTACAAGTCCATACAGGATTATTAAGCATGGACATTCAAGATACATTGAGAATGGTTGATATAGCTGTTAAAGAAGAGGGTATGGACCCCAAAAAACTGATTATGTGTCATATAGATCTTAAAATCCTAAAATCACTGGCGATTAAAGAATTTATATTAGAGCATGATACAGCTACTCAGTTGTTATTAGAACCGGTTAGACAAATATTAAATAAGGGTGTTAATATCGGTTTTGATACCTTTGGATCAAATTGGGGAACTGAGATTGCAGGCCAGCGTTTGCCAACTGATTATGAAAGAATTAGGGCATTATTTCCTCTAATTAAAGAAGGATATTCCAAACAAATTGTGCTGGGAAATGACTTGTTTGTAAAATTCTCTTATCGTAAATATGGGGGAGAAGGGTATACACGTGTATTAGACTTTGTACTGCCTATGCTTAAAGAATTAGGTGTGTTAGAAGAAGATATTCAGAACATGATGGTCAATAATCCAGCTCGATTGTTAGAATATTAAAAAAAGTTGTTACAATACAGAAGCTATTTGGCAAATTATTAGAACCTTAAAAGACAAGAGAGAATAAAATGTGTTTTATAAATCTCTTGTCTTTTACAAAAAAATATGCCAATTTAATTCAAAAATACATGTTTAAATTTTTAGAAATAGTTTAAAAAAATAAAATTTTAAAGGAGAAGAACAATGGGTAAAATCATGACCGTATTGGGAGAAATTGATTCAAATGATTTGGGATTTACGTCTATGCATGATCACATACTAGTGGATACTAGCTATTACAACGACATATATGGAGCAATCATACCTAATATTGGTGAAGAAAAGCTAGTTGTTCGATGTCAAAATATAACTTATCTCAAAAAAGGATATTTTGGGTTATCTCACGATAGTTTGTGCTTAGATGATGTTGACTTGGCAAGTGAAGAAATCAGTTATTTTAAAAATGCAGGCGGGTCCTCTATTTTAGAAGTAAGCCCCGGTGGTATAAGAGGAAATATTGAAGATATGAAAAAAGTATCTGAAAATACAGGGGTTAATATCATCGTATCAGCAGGGTACTATGGAGAAGGATCATGGCCGGAAGGATTTGTCTATAAGTCCATAGATGAGCTTCAGGCACATATTGAAAAAGAAATATATGAAGGTATAGATGGAACAGATATTAAAGCAGGCCATGTAAAAATAGCATGTAACAGTTTATCCGAAACAGAAGAAAAAGCACTTAGAGCAGGTGCTCGAGCAGCTAAAAAAGCCGGATTAACAATAACCGTTCATACAGGATTAGGGATGCCTTTTTCTGATACCATAAAAATGGCTAAGATAGTTGTTGAAGAAGAAGGTGTGAATCCCAAAAAAGTGGTTATGGCCCATGTAGATCAGTATATATTAAAGACCCTTGATTTAAAAGAGTACATCTTAAACCATGAATCAGCTACTGAATTGCAAATAGATGAAGTCAAAATATTACTGGATATGGGTGTTACCATTAGTTTTGATACGTTTGGAGCTACATGGGGACTTGAGGTTATTGGAAAATATTTACTGAATGACTATGACAGAGTTAGGGGTTTGCTGCCATTAATACAAGCAGGATATTCAAAGCAGATTGTGCTTGGAACCGATATGTTTGTTAAATTCTGTTATCGTAAATATGGCGGAGATGGATATGCAGCAATATTAGAATCCATTATACCTCTGCTTAAAATGTTTGAAGTTTCAGACGAAGATATCCAAAACATGACTGTAAATAATCCAGCTAGATTGTTAGAATATTAATCAATTTTTATGGTGGTTGTAGTATCTAATCGATAGATACAAAATATTTAAATTTTAAAAGACAAGAATTAATGACGATTATTAATTTCTTGTCTTTTAAAAAATTTGATTTTTTAAATAATCGTTACAGCTAAATGGAGTTGCCAGTAAAAAAGTGAAAGGAGAATTTTATGAGTTTAGTTGCACCTGATGCCTATAAAACTAAAGCAGCAAAATTTCCCAATAAATTTGTTCAGGCAAGGAATGCTTTATCACAAGTATCTCTTCATACGGAATTTTTAGGAGATAAAATTTTAGTGATTGCAGATAAAATCGTAACTGAATTAATAAAAGATAAAATTTTAAGCTCCTATAAAGATAGTGACGTCAAGGTTGACTTTGAAATATTTAATGGATTGTGTTGCGATGATGAAATATATAGAATTCAGGATATCGTCGAAGAAAAAGGGTATAACCTAGTTTTTGCGGCAGGTGGAGGGCGAGCAACCGATACAGCAAAAATAGTATGTGACAATTTAAACCTGCCTATAGTCATTATTCCAACTATTGTGGCCACAGATGCTCCCTCTACGGGTTTAGCCATAAAGTATACTTCCAAAGGAGAAGTAGAGGAATGGGTCTTCTTACCTAAATGCCCTGATTTAATCATTGTAGATACGGAAATCGTTGCAAAAGCACCGGTTAAATTCTTAAAAGCAGGAATGGGCGATGCTTTAGCAACCTATTTTGAAGCTCGGACCACATATCAAAAACCGGGAATAAATGCATCCATGAGCGGCGTAAGTGAAATGGCACTTTGTATATCAGAACGTATATACAGTTTAATCAAAGAATATGGCAAGCAGGCCATTATAGCAAATAAGAATGGAGTCGTTGCACCGGCATTGGAAAAAATTATTGAAGTAAATGCGCTTATGAGTGGTGTAGGTGGAGAAAATGGTGGTGGATGTCTTCCGCATGCACTTTATGATGCCTTAGAAATAATACCGGAATGTAAAAAATATCAGCATGGTGAAATTGTTTCCTTTGGGGTTTTAGTACACTTAATTGCTGAATGCAGTCCATTAGAGGAGATAAAAGAATACATTAATTTATGTAAAGAATTAGATTTGCCTGTCACGCTTTCCCAAATTGGATTGGAAAATGTACTTGATGATCAATTGTATCAAGTAGCGGAAGGTGTACAACAATCTTTTTTAATGGAAAACCAAAAAGGATGTTTGAGCAAGAAAGAGGTTGTAGAATATATTAGAATTGCTGATGTATTTGGTAAAACTTATTAAAATATAGAGTTAGGAGATTTGACATGAAGATAGCAGTAATCGGCGGTGGTCCAGGTGGATATGTAGCGGCAATAAAAGCAGCTCAGCTTGGAGCAGAAACAATATTAATCGAACAAAAAAAACTTGGAGGAACATGCTTGAATATTGGTTGTATCCCTACAAAAGCATTATTAACCTCTACGGATGTCTATAAAATTGTAGAACAATCAAAGAATTATGGTATTAATATTTCTGGAGATATTAGTGCAGATATTGACCGTATCAATAAAAGAAAAGTGCAAATAAGTGGACAGCTAGTAAAAGGAATAGGCTTCTTATTAAAGAAAAATGGTGTAAAAGTTATTGAAGGGTATGGTAAACTTACCGGAAAAAATTCGATACAAATAATAAAGCCAAATGGAGAGGTAGATATAATAGAAGCGGATAAAATTATTTTAGCAACAGGATCAAATCCTATTGTGCCGGACCTATTTCCTTATGATGGAGAAAAAGTTATTACCAGTGATGAAGCTTTATTTTTAGATGAAATTCCTAAATCTATGATTATTGTCGGTGGCGGTGTTATTGGCTGTGAGTTTGGACAATACTACCAAAAAATGGGTACAAAAGTTACAATCATAGAAATGATCGATCAACTTTTACCCAATGAAGATATTGATACGGCAAATGAGCTGAAAAAACAATTTCAATCTGAAGGAATTGAATGCTTTACTGGGACAAAAGTAGAAAAAGTCCATGTTACAGATGAAGTTACTGCAACACTAAGTTCCGGAGAAAACATAACTGCTGAGTTAATGTTGGTGGCAATAGGTAGAAAAGCAAATATCAGCAATATAGGTGTAGAAGAATTAGGACTGGAAGTTGAAAAAGGAAAAATAAAAGTTAACGACAACATGGAAACGAGTATAGAGGGTATTTATGCAATAGGTGATATTATTAATACACCTTTCTTAGCGCATGTGGCCTCAAAAGAAGGTGTGGTAGCTGTAGAAAATGCACTGGGTAAAAATAAGTCTACAGTAAATTATAAGGCCGTTCCCCGATGTGTTTATACCGATCCAGAGGTTGCATCTGTTGGATTAACAGAGAAAGAGGCGCAATCAAAAGGGATAGACATAAAGGTAGGAAAGTTTAAAATGATCGGGATAGGAAAAGCTTTGGTTGCTGGAAAAACACAAGGATTTGTAAAAGTCATAACGGACAATAAGGATGTTATTATTGGTGCAAGTATAGTAGGTGCACACGCAACTGATTTGTTAACCGAACTGTCTTTGGCTGTACATCTTAAACTTACTGCCAAACAAGTCGGTGATGTCATTCACCCTCATCCAACATTATCTGAAGCTCTTATGGAAGCATGCCATGATGTGCATAAAGAAAGCGTCCATGCATTTTAGGAGTGAATAGGATGCAGTCCAGACCAGAATGGCTAAAAATGAAAGCACCTGATGAAGAATCCTTAAGGGAAATGGAAAAGATCCTCAGAGTGCTTAAACTTAATACGGTATGCGAAAGTGCAAATTGTGCTAACATAGGCAAGTGCTTTGAAAATAAAACGGCTACTTTCATGATTATGGGAGATAAGTGTACAAGGGCATGTAGATTTTGTGCAGTGAAAACCAGCTTTCCCAACCCATTAGACCCAAAAGAACCGAATCATGTTGCAACGGCAAGTCAACAGCTGGGATTAAAACACATTGTAGTAACGTCTGTGACAAGGGATGATTTAGAGGATGGTGGTGCTCACCACTATGCTGAAACTGTTAGAGAGATTAGAAAATTCAATCCTGATTCAACAATAGAGCTGTTGATTCCAGACTTACAAGGCGATTGGAATGCTTTACAGACAATCATTGAATCTAAACCCCATATCTTAAACCATAATGTTGAAACAGTACCTTCTATGTATTCATTGGTGAGACCTGAAGCAATATTTGAAAGGTCATTAGAATTATTGGGACAGGTAAAGGTAATGGATCATAACATTTATACAAAATCAGGCATTATGCTTGGGTTTGGAGAAAATGAGGAAGAAGTTATTCAAGTAATGAAAGACCTTCGTAAGATTAATTGTGATATTTTAACCATAGGACAATACTTACAGCCTTCAAAAGAGCACGTACAGCTTAAAGAATATATTCCAATTGAAAAGTTTGATGCGCTAAAAAATAAAGCTTTAAAAATGGGTTTCAAATATGTAGCTGCCGGTCCGTTAGTAAGGAGTTCTTACAAAGCTTATGAAGGTATGCAGCAAATGAAGAAGGATATAGTTTAACTTTGATCTATCCATAAATAATTATATTAAAAATAAAAGCTTTACTATTCATCATAGTGAAGCTTTTCATTTTACGGGAAAAATTAAGATTATAATTGACTCTACGGGAGCTTGCTTGTCCATTGACTTTGGAATTACAGCAGGATATTAAAATTTTAGAGAATTTATTTTTATAATTTCGCTTAATGAATAAATAAGGTATAATAACCGTTATACTAAAAAAGGTGATTTATATGATGAAGAAAATTGAAGTATATTTTCCGGGACTTATTTTTGTATTCTGTATTTCCTTATTGTCTATGGTTTTGAATGAGCTGATCAAAGGTTATATTAACCTTGAAGCCCTTACCATTGCTATTATTATAGGCATGATTTACAACAATACAGTGGGGACGAAAGAGGGGTTAAGAGAGGGTGTTCAACTTTCTCTAAAGACGCTGCTTAAAGTAGGTATTGTTCTTTTAGGGTTTAAGATGGATATCCATACGATATTGAAACTTGGGCCCAGAGTTCTTTCCATGGTTCTTGGCTATGTCCCATTAATACTGGTAGGAGCCCTTTTATTAGGCAGGATATTTAAAATTAACAAAAAGCTTTCTGCATTAATTGGTGTAGGATCGAGTATATGTGGGGCTTCTGCAGTTGTCGCTATAGCACCATCTATAGAAGCTGATGATGAAGATGCAGTCATTGCTGTGTCTGTTGTAAGTCTTTTAGGTGCTATTGGGGTAATGATTTATTCAGGTATCGCTGCAACCGGTCCCAATCTCACGCCTATACAATTTGGAGCTTGGTCAGGGTTGTCGCTTCATGGGGTTGCACATGCTCTTGCGGCAGCCTTTGCATTAGGAGATAAAGCCGGAGAGATAGGGACTTTTGTAAAAATGGCAAGAGTGCTGATGCTCGTTCCTGTTACCATCGTGCTGAGCTGCTTTTTTCGCAGTAAAAGTACCCATAACAAGAAAGCAAAATTTCCTATGTATGTTTTGTACTTTATTCTGGCAGGAGCTGTTAACTCTTTAGGATTGATCCCTGCAAACGTAACGCATATTCTAATGAAAAGCAGCTCATTATTCATATTAATGTCTATGACCGCAATGGGACTAATGGTTAACTTTAACAGTATAATAAAAAAAGGAGCGAAAGCTTTTGTACTGGGAATGATACTGTTTGCAGTATTTTCAGGTATAAGCTTAGGTATTATCGTGAATTTCCTATAGGCTATATAGATTAAATGAATTGAGTTGAGTTTCTTTATTCTAAATAAACACAGTACTTTATAAATCGTATTAAATGAAGTAAAATAAACGAAGAAAGATAACAAAATCAGAATCAGGTTAGATATTTAAGGAGTAGGATAAAATGAAACATCAAAATGCAATGGGCATAACTATTATTTTTATAACGATATTGACAGTTGCTTTACTATACCTCTGTGATCAGGTTTTAACCTTAAGCTATAATGCTAAGATAGTTATTAAGCTGATCTTGTTTACATGCGGTCCTTTTTTATACATTCGTAAAGCGGATTATAATTTTTTTAAAGAGTCCATATATAATGTAAGAAAAATAAACGACTTAAAAGTAAGTCTCATATTTGGTGTTCTGGTAATAATAATAATTGCTATGGCTTATATCACCGTAAAGCAGTATATAGATATAGATACCTTAATTCATGAATTTGAGAATAAGTATAAAATCAATAAACAAAACATCATTTATTATGGATTATATATTACTTTTATCAATTCTTTGCTGGAGGAAGCATTTTTTAGAGGATTTATTTTTTTAAATTTAAAAAAATTGGGATTTAAAAAGTGGGCATATATAGTGAGTTCATTAGCTTTTTCTGTTTATCACATAGCAAACTTTCAAAATTGGTTCTCTTGGCAGGTATTTTTATTGGCGTGTACGGGTTTATTTATAGGCGGTACGATCTTTAATTACTTAGATGATAAACCGAATACTTTTTTGAACAGCTGGTTTGTCCATATATGTGCCGATTTGGCAATTATATTAATAGGCTTTAGAATTTTTGAGATTATTTAATTTAGAGGACGACAACCTTTTAGTCTATGCAGGATTTCTGATAAAATATTAATAGCATAAGAGATAAAGAGGATAAAGGATGAGTGAAATGCCAATAACAGTTGAAGAGGCTTTAAAATTAAATGCATTAAAAGTGTCAAAAGTAGCTGCAGGAGACAAAGGACTGAATCGATTAATTCATCGCGTCAGTGTATCAGAATGCCCGGAGTTTGAAAGCACCTCAAATAATAACTGGAAAAAATGCATTCCATTTGAATCTGAGCCGGGAGATTTTTTTATTACAAGCTTTTTTTCTCTAAAAGAAAACAAAGACGAGATTATCTTTCAAACCATAAAGCTGTATAATGAACATCATTCCAGTGGTCTGCTAATTTGTGACGTATGTATTGACAAGCTTCCCCCAAAGGCTGAGGCATATGCTAATGAGCATGAATATCCTGTCATATTTATAAGCTTCCAAGTGCCTTATGCAGATATTATCAGTGAAATAACAGAAAGCATTTATCTCAAGAGAGAACAAAATCTGTTCAGCCAAATGATTGATAATATACGCAGCAGCAGTAATCAAAAAGAGATAAAAAAGTTGTCTTTTGGCTTGAATAAAAACTTTAAAGAAAAGCATAGAGGTATATATATTACGGGAGATAATATTTCTTATTCAATGAATCCATTTATTGAAGACATAAATAAAACCGAAAACAATAAAGCCGTAAAATATAAAGACGGCATTTTGGTTTTATATACATCGAACCAAGATCAAAATCTCCAAATAAATAACATCGTTGATTCAATAGAAACAGAAACCTTATCTAATATTCGTGTAGGCGTTAGTCAAATTCATGATCATATCTTTGAGATGAATCAATCCATTAATGAAGCCATAATGGCTTCAAGCTTCGTAGATATATTGAATCAAAAAATTCTACAATATAAAGAACTGGGTATATATAGAGTACTGCATTTATTAAAAGAATCCGATGCGTTAACTACATTCAGCGTTGAAATTTTAAATAAACTGTTAAGTTACGATAAACGAAATAGTACCGAACTATTAAAAACAGCAGAAGTATATATTGAGAATGACGGCGACCTAAAGAAAACGGCTCAATATATGTTCCAGCATGAAAATACCATTCGATATCGAATTTCCAAAATTAAAAGCATCCTTGAAATGGACAATAAAAATATTGAATTCTATGAGCAATTATCTATAGCCATGAAAATTAAAAAAATGGAAAATATTATAGTTAAGTAGATAAGTATTTAGAAATATGATGGATTATAATGTGTATAAAAATTGAATAAATAATGCGGATATCTGGAAATAACTGTATAAATATGCATATTAATAACCATAAAAGATATGTGATTCTCAACTTGTGAGAAGAGGCTCGATTTTAGGGCATATAGGAAATTAATGCCAGAAGCCTTAGATTTTGGGATTGCAAAAACATTTTTTTGGTTTATTTTTAAAATTATTTAAAGATAACTCAGTATTTTTGTATTTTTTATAAAAGCCGGTGCATAGAAGTTTAAAGGGATTTGTAGTATAATTATAAGGATACTATTATCACTTTAACGCACTAAATTATTAGGGAGGAGAAAAAAAATGAAAATACATATTAAAAAGAGCTTAATGCTTTTACTCGTGATAAGCTTAGTCTTAAGTCTTGGCTTATCAGGCTGTGGCGGCAATGGGAATGATGGAGGAACAGAAGAACCCGATCAACCAAGTATTGCTTACTATGCATCCAATAGTGAGCCTATATTGGATTGGGATCCGGCTGTCATGTTTTCAAACGGGATTATTGTATTAAACAATATATATGAGACACTATTAAGATACGATGCGGTCAATGATGAGATCATTCCTGTTCTTGCAGAATCTTATAGCAAGTCTGATGACAGCATGGTTTGGACATTCAAAATTAGAGAAGGTGTAAAGTTTCATGATGGGACAGATCTAAATGCAGAAGCCGTTAAATACTCCATTGACAGAACCATAAGAATCAACAAAGGGGCTTCCTATATTTGGATGGCTGTTAAAGAAATCAATGTAAAAGATGACTATACAGTAGAGTTTGTATTAAATTATCCTGCACCAATGGACTTGATTGCGTCTACAGGATATGCTGCTTTTATTTACTCACCAACTTCTGTAACTTCCGATGACAGTGATTGGTTTAGCGAAGGAAGAGAATGCGGAACAGGTCCGTACATGCTTCAAAGTCAAGTGCCGGGAGACGAAGTAATACTAACAAAATATGAAGAGTATTGGAAGGGCTGGGAAGGCAATCACTTCGATAAAGTCGTGATTAAAAAAGTGACGGAAACTTCTTCAAGAAGACAAATGATTGAAAAGGGAGAAGCCGATGTGACCATCAATCTTCCTTATGAAGATGTTGAGGCCATCAAAGATAATGAAAATGTAGCAATCGACTTAGAAAATTCATTTATAAATGTAGCATCATACTTTAATACACAAAAGGCACCATTAGACAACAAAACAGTTAGACAAGCATTATCTTATGCGTTCCCTTATGACGATGTTGTAGAATACGTTATGGGCGGCTATGCAAAACAAGGAAGAGGACCTATTCCGGAAGGTTTATGGGGACATGGAGCCGATCTAAATCAATATACACATGATTTAGATAAAGCAAAGGAATTGTTAGCAGAAGCCGGCTATGCAGACGGCGGATTTTCATTTCTGTATACTTATATGTCAGGTGATGAAGAAGAAAAGAAAACAGCTGAATTGTACAAATCTGAGCTTGCTAAGATAGGTGTTGAATTAGAAATAAGAGGCATGCCTTGGGACAGCCAATGGGAAATGGCTAAAGGTGCACCTGAAGGAAGACAAGACATGCTGGTTATGTACTGGTGGCCTGATTATCCAAGTCCTGTAAGCTGGTTATATAACTTATATCACTCAGAAGAAGAGCCATTGTTTAATTTAGGATACTACAGCAATGCCCAAGTGGATACTTTAATACAAGAGGCAGATCAAAAAAGTGCAGATAATATTGAAGAAGCTAAAGATTTATTTATACAAGCACAAGAAATCATTATAGAGGAAGCTCCGGCGATATTCCAATACGATAAGGTTAACGTTTGGGTACGAAATGCTTCTTTTGAAGGACATGTAGGAAATCCTGCATATCCTAATGTAGTATTTTTCTATGATACTTATAGAGCAGAGTAATCCATTCAAAACTTTCAGGGGGCTAATAAGTCCCCTTTTATATTCTATTAAAGGTAGGACAATTAATAATGAATAATTAATAATGAATAATTTAGGAGGATTTTCAAAAGAAAATCTTTACAAAATAAAACTTAATGAAAATTT